>DASTHP010000094.1:0-21076 GCA_035718125.1 Burkholderiales bacterium
GAAGACGAACCTCACGTCCTTGCCGCCAAGCTGGATCTTGGCTTCGTTCGCCTGCTCGACGGCGAGGCGCGCGCCGTTCTCGTTGTCCTTGCCGAGGTGGGCGATACCGCCCGTGATCGGGCCGACGTGGCCGATCTTCACCTCCATCGCCGCGGGCGCCGCCGGCGCCTTGGCAGCGGGTTTCTGCTCGCCGCAGCCTACGAGCGCCACAGCGGCGGCCACCAGCGTCAACGCGATCTTCGGGTGCTGCATGGGACCTCCTGATGGGTTCCGGGTTGTCACTTGACCGAAAGAATCCACTTCACCAGCGCGCGCACGTCGGCGTCGGGCACGCTGGGGTTGGGCGGCATCGGCACCTGGCCCCAGACGCCGGTTCCGCCCTTCTTCACCTTCTCGGCGAGCTTGGCTTCGATGTCCTTCTGGCCGGCGTACTTCTTCGCGACGTCGGCGTAGGTCGGGCCCACCGACTTCGCGCCTTTCACATTGTGGCAGGCGACGCAGGCGTACTTCTTGGCGAGTTGCTCGCTCGCGTGGGCCGGCGCAATCGCCACGAGCGTCAGCGCCGCGGCGGCGATGACCTGCAGCTTCATGGGGTTTGTCTCCAAATCGAGGGGCGAAATGCTACCGCATCGAACCGCCTTTGCAAGCCTCCTTGAGCGCATCGACGCTGTCGATCGGCGGCAGGCAAGTGACGCCGCGGCACAGCCACGCGTTGACGCCGACCGAGGCCGGCTTGTCCAGGACCGGCGGCAGGTCCCGCAAGACATCGGGCACCGCGAGCACCAGGGTGCCCGGCAGGTACTCCCGACCCATGGCCTGAACCCATGACGCCAGTGCGGGTTCCGCGCCGCGCAGGATCGCGGTAGCCGGCGGCTCGAGCTGCTCCTGCAGCGCGATGACCAGCATGGCGTAGCCCTGCGGGTGGTCGCGCATCGCAGGGTGGAACAAGGCGAGCGCGCGCTCGGCCGCGCGCGCGTAGCGCGTCTCGCCGGTAATGGCGGCGAGCCGGTTGAGCGCCCATGCGGTGACGCCGTTGCCCGAGGCCATCGCATTGTCGTGGCCGGACTTGGGGCGGTGAATCAGCCGCTCGTGCTCGGTCGCGGTGAAATAGAAGCCGCCGGCCTCGCGGTCCTCGTACTGATCGAGCAGGACCTCGGCGAGCGATTCGGCGAACTCCAGATCCTCGCCGCGGAATCCCGCCTGCAGCAGCTCCAGCAATGCCGCGATCAGGAAG
Organism: Burkholderiales bacterium; assembly: GCA_035718125.1. GTDB lineage: Bacteria > Pseudomonadota > Gammaproteobacteria > Burkholderiales > SG8-39 > JAABQT01. The sequence continues at coordinate 1,235 of DASTHP010000094.1, forward strand.
GCGTAGTCGTCGAGGTAGGCGTTGAGGTGCGCCCTGCCGTCCTTGTACGTGGCGAACAGCCTGCCGTCGCGCCACAGGCGGCCGCGCACGAACTCGAGCGCGCGGCGCGCCGAATCGATCCAGTCCTGCCGGCCGAAGACCCTGCCCGCATGCGCCATGCCGTGCATGGCAAGCGCATTCCAGGATACCAGCACCTTCTCGTCGCGCCCGGGCCGCACGCGCCGCTCGCGCGCGGCGAAGAGCTTCGCGCGGGCCGAGGCGAGCAGCGGCTCGGCGCCGGCGCGCAACGGCCGCGCCACGCGCAAATGCCAATGCCGCTCCTCGAAATTGGGCGGCCCCTCCAGCCCGTAGTGCGGCGCGACCGCCTGCCACTCTTCGCCCGTCAGCAGCGCGCGCACCTCGTCCGCGTCCCACACGTAGTACTTGCCTTCCTCGTGCTCCGAGTCGGCGTCGAGCGAGGAGAAATAACCGCCCTCGGCGGACTGCATCTCACGCAGGATCCAGCCCGCGGTGTCCTCGGCGCAGCGCGCGAACGCCGCATTGCCGGTGACCAGCCACGCATCGGCCAGCAGCGCGAGCAGCGGCCCGTTGTCGTAGAGCATCTTCTCGAAGTGCGGGATCGACCACTCGGCGTCCACGCTGTAGCGGCAAAAGCCCCCGCCCAGCTGATCGTAGATGCCGCCTTCGCACATGTGCAGGAGCGTCGTCGTCGCAATTGCGGTCTCGCCCTGGCGCAGGCACAGCTCCAGATCGGTCGGATGCGGAAACTTCGGCGCACCGCCGAAGCCGCCGTGCCGCGGATCGAAGCTCGCGCGCAACGCTGCGAGCGCCGCATGCACCGGTGCGGCATCGAGCACCGCGCCGCCGCGTGCCGGCCGCGGCTGCAGGCGTGCGAAGGCCAGGCGCAGCTGCTCGCCCTGCTCGCCGATGGCCGCGCGCTGCTCGCGCCACACCGCCGCGATGCGCTCGAGGATCTCCACGAAGCCGGGCAGGCCGTAGCGCGCGCTCTTCGGAAAATAGGTGCCGCCCCAGAAAGGCGTGCCGTCGGGTGCGAGGAACATGGTGAGCGGCCAGCCGCCGCCGCGTTGCGCGAGCATCTGGTGCGCGGTCTGGTAGATCTGGTCGAGGTCGGGGCGCTCCTCGCGATCCACCTTGATGTTCACGTAATGCCGGTTCATGACCTCCGCTACCGCCGGATCCTCGAAGCTTTCGTGCGCCATGACATGGCACCAATGGCAGGCGGAGTAGCCCACCGAGAGCAGGATCGGCTTGTCCTCGGCGCGCGCGCGCGACAGCGCTTCCTCACCCCAGGCGTACCAATCCACCGGGTTGTGCGCGTGCTGCTGCAAGTAGGGCGAGGTCTCGCGGGCAAGGCGATTGGTCATGGGTTGCGCAGAATTCCCTCGAGCGTGTCGCGGTAGGCGCCCTGGCGCGGCCCGCCGAGCGAGACCGCGCGTCGCGCCGCAGTGAGCGCGGCATCGCGGCTGCCGAGCTCGTGCAGCGCCTGGGCCAGATTGTTCCACGCATCGGCCGCCTCGGGGTGCTCCTGCGTGGCGCGCAGATACGCCGCGGCGGCGCCCGCGAGATCGCGCATCGCGTAGCTGGCGTTGCCCAGGCCAATGCGCGCCGCGGCGCTCCGCGGCCAGCGCTCCAGCGCCGTCTCATAGGCGCGCCGGGCTGCCGCCGGCGCCACCCGCTCGAGCGCCGCCGCCGCTGCGAGGTAGGCGGGCTCGTTCGCGGTCGCAGGCAGCCGCTCGGGCGGCAGCGCCAGCATCGCCCAGTGGCCGCTGCGCGCCCACGTGCGCTCGAAGGTGTCGAGCGACATCGCAAGGCGGTGCGTCACGCCCGAGCGCAGGACGATCTCCCGCGCATCGAGGTCATAGCCGACGGCCACGGCATAGTGCCATTGCGGCGCCCAATCGAGCGCCAGGTTCTGCAGCACCACCACCGGGTTGCCCGCCGCGATCTCGCGCAGCAGGTCCTCCAGCTTCGGCGCGAGCGGATAGGCGACCAGCCGGTAGCGGCGCGCGGTGGCGAGCATCTCTGCTTGCAGCGAGCCCTTGCGCGCGGGCAGGTAGACCTGCGGCACGAGCGCTTCGGGTGTCGCCGCGCGGCCCGCGTGCGAGAGCGCCATGGCGAGCGCGGCCGGACCGCACTGGTAATCCTCCTGCGCGAAGAAGGGCGCCCCGGCAAGCTCCGCGGCGGCGGGCAAGCCGCCGGGACGCTGCCCGAGGAGACCACCGACCTGCGTCGATGCGCAACCGGCGATCAGCGCGGCCGCACAAATGAAAACCCCCGCCGCGGCGGGGGTCGACACGCCACGCACGCTGGCCTACTTGGCCGTCGATGCCGGGCGCGTGAAGGGGAAGATCTTCGTGTAGCCCATGATGTCGGTGAACAACAGCACGAGGAACACGATCAGCAGCACGCCGAGCACGTCCGAGCCGCCGGCGGGCAGCTCGTCCAGGCGCGCGGCGAGCTGCGCGGCTTCCTCGTCGGAAAGCGCCGCGACGCGCGCCTGCACCTGCGCGGGATCCACGCCCATGGCCTGCAGCCGCGCCTGCACCTCGCTGCGCTCCAGCACGCTCGCGACCTGGCCGTGCGCTGCACCCGCGATCACGGCATCGCTGCTTACAATGCCGGCATAGGCGGGCGCCATCCCCGCTGCAGACAGGCAGATCACCAGCAAGCCGGCCACGGCGCGTCGAAAGCCATTCATACCCATGCGATTCTCCATTGTGGTTGTTCGGTTCGAAAAGATTAGTCTGCGCTCACATCCAGCGTCAACCGGCGCCTGTCGGTTAATCACGACACAATTGAGGCTGCGATGACTGACCCCAAGGCTGCCGGAGTCCTGCGCTTTTGGTTCGAGGAGCATCCGAAGGATTGGTTCGTGAAAAACCCGGCCTTCGATGGGGAAATCCGCGCGCGTTTCCTGGCGCTGCACGCGGCCGCGGCGGCCGGGCAACTCGCGCATTGGGCGGACGAGCCGCGCACCTGCCTCGCGCTGGTAATCGTGCTCGACCAATTCCCGCGCAACATGTTCCGCGGCCAGGCGCAGGCCTTCGCGACTGATGCCTTGGCGCTCGCCGCGGCGCGTGTGATCCTCGAGCGCGGCTGGCACAAGGCGATGACTCAGCCGGAGCAACTTTTCGCCTACCTGCCGTTCGAGCACAGCGAATCGCTTGCCGACCAGGTGCTTTGCTGCGAGCTGATGAAGGATTTCGACGCCGAGCAGCTGCGCTACGCGATCCGGCACCGCGAGATCATCGAGCGCTTCGGCCGCTTCCCGCACCGCAATGCCATCCTCGGCCGCGCAAGCACGCCAGCCGAGCTCGAGTTCCTCAAACAGCCGGGCTCAGGATTCTAAGTCGGTGATCGCGCCTTTCGAGGCGGTGGACACCAGTTTCATGTACTTCGCGAGCAGCCCTTTCGTGTAGCGCGGCTTGGGCGCCTTCCACTTCTTGCGACGCGCGGCGAGCTCCTTGGCCGGCACGTTGAGCTGGATGAGATGCCGCTTCGCGTCGATGGTGATCGAGTCGCCTTCTTTCACGAGCGCGATGGTGCCGCCCACATAGGCTTCAGGGGCGACGTGACCCACCACCATGCCCCAGGTGCCGCCCGAGAAGCGCCCGTCGGTCAGCAACCCGACCGATTCGCCAAGGCCCTGGCCGATGAGCGCCGAAGTGGGCGCGAGCATCTCCTGCATGCCCGGGCCGCCCTTGGGCCCTTCGTAGCGGATCACGATCACGTTGCCCGGCTTGATTCTCTTGGCGAGGATCGCCTTCATCGCCGCGGGCTCGGAATCGAACACCCGCGCCGGTCCGGTGATCACCGGGTTCTTCAAGCCGGTGATCTTGGCCACGCACCCCTCGGTCGCGAGATTGCCTTTCAGGATCGCGAGGTGGCCTTGCCGGTACAACGGATTCGACCAGGGTCGGATCACGTCCTGGTCCTTGCGCGGCTCGGCGGGCACGTCCTTCAGCATCTCGGCCATCGTCTTGCCGTGGATGGTCATGCACTCGCCATGCAGCACGCCGTTCTCGAGCAGGATCTTCAGCACCTGCGGCACGCCGCCCGCGCGATGAAAGTCCACCGCCACGTAGCGCCCCGAGGGCTTGAGGTCGCACAGCACCGGCACCTTGCGGCGCACCCGCTCGAAGTCGTCGATCGTCCACTTCACGCCCGCGGCGGCGGCGATCGCCAGGTAGTGCAGCACGGCGTTGGTCGAGCCACCGGTCGCCATCACCAGCGCCACCGCGTTCTCGATCGACTTGCGCGTGATGATGTCGCGCGGCCTCAGGTTCTTCTTGATCGCCTCTACGACGACGCGCGCGGATTCGGCCGCGGAATCCGCCTTCTCCGCATCGGGCGAGGCCATCTGCGAGGAGCCGAGCAGGCTCATGCCGAGCGCCTCGAAGGAGGAAGACATGGTGTTCGCCGTGAACATGCCGCCGCAGGCGCCCACCGAGGGGCAGGCGTTCTTCTCGATGCCGATGAAGTCCTCTTCGCTCATCCGGCCGGCATTGAACGCGCCCACCGCTTCGAACGCCGAGACGATGGTGAGGTCCTGTCCTTTCCATTTGCCCGGCTTGATGGTGCCGGCATAGACGTAGATGCCCGGCACGTTCATGCGCGCGAGCGCCATCATGCCGCCCGGCATGTTCTTGTCGCAGCCGCCCACCACCAGCGCGCCGTCCATCGCCTGGCCGTTCACGGAGGTCTCGATGGCGTCGGCGATCACTTCGCGCGACACCAGCGAGTACTTCATCGCCTCGGTGCCCATGCCGATGCCGTCGGTGATGGTGGGCACGCCGAACACCTGGGGCTTGGCGCCCGCGGTCTCCAGCGCCGCCATGGCGCGGTCCACCAGCGGCTGGATGCCCGCATTGCAGGGATTCAGCGTCGAGTGGCCGTTGGCCACGCCGACGATCGGCTTGTCGAAGTCGCCGTCTTTGAAGCCCACGGCGCGCAGCATGGCGCGATTGGGCGAGCGCGCCACGCCTTGCGTGATCAGTTTCGAGCGGCGGTTGTCGGCCATGCAGTGTTTCCTCCCAGTAGAATCGAAATTCTACCGTGCTGATCCATCCGAACTTCGACCCGATCGCGGTTGCCATCGGACCCATCGCCGTGCGCTGGTACGGCCTCATGTACCTCGCGGCGTTCGGCTTCCTGTGGTGGCTGGGACGGCGGCGCATCGCGCAGGGCCTGGCGCCGGTCACGCGCGAGCAGTTCGACGACCTGATCTTCTACGGCGTGGTCGGCACCATCCTCGGCGGGCGGCTGGGCTATGTGCTGTTCTACAAGCCCGCCTACTATCTTTCGCACCCGCTGGAGATCTTCGCCATCTGGCAAGGCGGCATGGCCTTCCATGGCGGCTTTCTCGGCGTGCTCGCCGCCGCGGCATTTTTCGCCTGGCGCCACCGCGTGGACTGGTGGCGGCTGATGGATTTCGTTGCCCCCTGCGTGCCGACGGGCCTTGCCGCGGGACGCCTGGGCAATTTCATCAACGGCGAGCTGTGGGGACGGCCGACCGACCTGCCTTGGGGTATGGTGTTCCGCGGCGCCGGCGACCTGCCCAGGCATCCGTCGCAGCTCTACCAGTTCGCGCTGGAGGGCCTGCTGCTGTTCGCACTGCTTTGGTGGTACTCGTCGAAACCCAGGGCGCGCGGCGCGGTCTCAGCCCTGTTCCTCATTGGCTATGGCGTGTTCCGCTTCATTGCCGAATTCGCGCGCGAGCCCGACGACTTCCTCGGGCTGCTGGCGCTCGGCCTGTCGATGGGGCAATGGCTGAGCCTGCCGATGATCGCCGCGGGTGTCGCCCTGCTCGCCTGGAGCCGCCGTCAGCGGTGAAGTGGCTCGTCGCCCTCGCTTGCCTGTTCGGCCCGGCGGCACACGCCGACGAGGCCCTGTGGCAGCTCGTCGCGGGCGGCGGGCAGGTCCTGTTCGTTCGCCATGCCCAGACCACGCCGGGGGTGGGCGACCCGCCCGGATTCAAGCTCGAGGATTGCGCGAGCCAGCGCAACCTGTCCGCCGAGGGACGCGCGCAGGCGCAGCGCATGGGCGCCGAGCTCGGCCGGCGCAGCGTGCCGATCGGCGACGTCCTCTCGAGCCCCTGGTGCCGCTGCCTGGATACGGCGCGGCTGGCGTTCGGGCGGGCAACGCGCTGGGACGCCCTGTCGAACCTGTTTGGCCGCGCGGGCGAGGCCGAGAGGCAGGTACGCGCGTTGCGACCGCGCATCGCCGCCTATCGCGGCAGCGGCAATCTGGTCCTGGTTTCGCACGGCTCCACCGCGGCAGCGCTCACCGGCGAGCATCCGGGCATGGGCGAGCTGCTGGTGCTCACGCCCTCGGGTGGCGGATTCCGCGTGGCCGGCCGGCTCGCCATTCCATGAAGCACTGGCTCGGCGTCGCGCTGCTGCTCTGCGCCCTCGGCGTGCGCGCTCAGGCACCGCACCCGCATGCGATCGAGGTTCCGTCCTGGTTCGCCGTGACCTTCCTCGAGATTCCGGAGGATGTGAGGGACGCCGCGCGCGCCGGCAAACGCGTGATGATCTATTTCGGACAGGACGGCTGCGTCTACTGCCGCCGCCTGATGGAAGTGAACTTCACCCAGCCCGACATCGTGCAGAAGACGCGCAAGCATTTCGTGGCCATTGCGCTCGATATCCTGGGCGATCGCGAAGTGCAGTGGGTCGACGGCCGCCGCATGAGCGAGAAGGCGCTCACGCGCGCGCTTGGCATCCAGTTCACGCCCACCCTGCTGTTCCTGGATGAAAGGGGTGCGCTGGTCGCGCGCCTGAACGGCTACTTGCCGCCGCGGCGCTTTGCCGCCGCGCTCGATTACGCGGCGGGCCTCGCCGGCCAGGGTCAGCGCTTCGAGGATTTCATGCAGGCCGTGCCCGCGGAGGCCGGAGGCGGGGCGGGCAGCGGCTCGCGCATTGCACGCTAGGACGGCCCCCGCGCGCTAGCTCTGGAGTGCCCGCTCCAGCACGCGCGCCACGTGCAGCGCGCGCCGCTCGGAGCCGTCGGCGATCTGATGGCGGCAACTGGTGCCGTCCGCGACGATCAGCGCCTCCTTGCCCGCCTGGCGCACCGCGGGCAGCAGGGAGAGCTCGGCCATCTTCATGGAGATGTCGTGGTGCTCGGCCTCGTAGCCGAAGCTGCCGGCCATGCCGCAGCAGCTCGAAGCCACCGTCGTCACCTTCAGCCCCGGCACCAGGCCGAGCACTTTCTCCACCACGCCCATGGCGCCGAAGGCCTTCTGGTGGCAATGGCCGTGCAGCAGTGCTTCCGCGCCCAGCGGCTTGAGGGGCAGCGCGAGACGGCCCGACTCCGCCTCGTGCGCCAGAAACTCTTCGAACAGCAGCACCTGCCCGCCGAGTGCCTGCGCTTCCGGCAGCAGCACCGCATACTCGTCACGCAGCGTGTACAGGCAGGAGGGCTCCAGGCCGATGATCGGCAGGCCGTTGTCGAGCCAGGGCTTGAGGGCTTCGATGACGCGCCGCGCCTCGCGCTTGGCCTCTTCGACAAGCCCCATGGTGAGGAAGGTCCTGCCGCAGCACAGGGGGCGCGTCTCGAACAATGGCTGCGCGACGTGCACCCGATAGCCGCCGGCTTCGAGCACGCGCACCGCTGCACGCGCATTCTCCGGCTCGAAATAGCGGTTGAAGGTGTCCACCAGCAGCACCACCTCGCGGCTGCCGCGCTTCACCCATACGCGATCGACAAAGGAGTCCCTGCGCCAGGCGGGGAGCTCGCGCCGCGTGGTGAAGCCGAGCGCGCGCCGCAGCCAGCGCGAAGCGAGATTCGCCAGGGGCGCGGCGCGTGCCGCCCACGGGGCGTAGCGCGGCAGCCAGGCGACCGCGCGATCGCGCAGCGAGAGGCCGTGCCGCTTGCGGTACTGCGCCAGCCACTCGATCTTCATGCGCGCCATGTCCACGCCGGTGGGGCACTCGCGCTTGCAGCCCTTGCAGGACACGCACAGCTCGAGCGCCTGCTTCACGTCTTCGTCGGCGCCCGCGCCCAGCTGGCCGGAGAGCGCAAGGCGCAGCGTATTGGCGCGTCCGCGCGTGAGGTGCGCCTCGTCGCGCGTGACGCGATACGACGGGCACATGGTGCCGGCGTCGAACTTGCGGCAGTGGCCGTTGTTGTTGCACATCTCCACGGCCTTGTCGTAGCCACCCCACTCCGACCAGTCGAGGACGGGGATCGGCAGCTTGGTCGCATAGCCGGGCGGAAAGCGGAACAGCCGCGCCTCGTCCATCTTCGGCGGGTTGACGATCTTGCCCGGATTCATCAGGCCTTTCGGGTCGAGCCAGGACTTGATCTCCGCGAGGCAGGCGGTAAGCCGCGGCCCGAAGAAAGGCGCGATCCATTCCGAGCGCACCAGGCCGTCGCCGTGCTCCCCGGAATAGGCGCCCTTGTATTGCTTGACCATGGCGCAGGCCTCTTCGGCAATCGCACGCATCTTGCTGGCGTCGCCCGCGCGCATATCGAGTATCGGGCGCACATGCAACGTTCCCACCGACGCATGCGCATACCAGGTGCCGCGCGTGCCGTGCTTTTCGAACACCTGCGTCAGGCGCTCGGTGTATTCGGCGAGGTGCTCGAGGGGCACCGCGCAGTCCTCGATGAAGGACACGGGTTTGCCGTCGCCCTTCATCGACATCATGATGTTGAGCCCGGCCTTGCGCACTTCCCAGATGTCCTTCTGCTGCCCGGCCGCCGTCACTTCGACGACGCTGCCCGGAAGACCGAGGTCGGCCATGAGCTGCGCGAGCTGCTTGAGCCGCGCAAGCAGCGGTGCCTGGTCCTCGCCGGAGAACTCGACCAGCAGGATGGCATCCGGCTCGCCGCGAATCATGGCATCCACCGTGCCGCGGAAGGCGGCGATCTCGCGCGCCAGCGCGATCATCGTGCGGTCCACCAGCTCCACCGCCGAGGGCCCGAGCTGGACGATGTGCTGCGCGGAATCCATCGCCGCGTAGAACCTGGGGAAATGGCAGACACCGAGCACGCGGTGCGCGGGCAGCGGGCTCAGCTTCAGGTGCAGCCGCTCGAACCAGGCGAGCGTGCCCTCGGAGCCGACCAGCAGGTGGGCCGAGTTCTCGTGCGGCGGGCCGAGATGGTCCAGGTTGTAGCCCGCGACCCGGCGCAGCACCTTGGGAAAGCGCGCGGCGATCTCGTCCTTCTCGCGCGCATAGAGCGCGCGCAGCTTGCGGTGCAGGTCCGAATCTTCCTGCATCGGGCCGAAGCGGCGCGCGCCGCCGTCGCCCGCCACGGCGTCGATGGCGAGCACGTTGTGCACCATGTTGCCGTAGGCGATCGAGCGCGCCCCGCAAGAATTGTTGCCCGCCATGCCGCCCAGGGTCGCCTGCGCGCTGGTGGACACGTCCACCGGGAACCACAGGCCGTGGGCGCGCAGGCGGGCGTTGAGCGCATCGAGGACCACGCCGGACTGCACGGTGGCGCGGCGGCCCGCGGCATCGATGTCGAGGATGCGATCGAGGTACTTCGAGCCGTCGATGACCAGCGCGGCGCCCACCGTCTGCCCGCATTGGGAGCTGCCCGCGCCGCGCGGCAGCACCGGCACGCCTGCCTCGAGCGCGATGGCGAGCGCGCTGCGCGCAGCCTCTTCGGTGCGCGGCAACACGACGCCGACGGGCGTCACCTGGTAGATCGAGGCGTCGGTGGCGTAGCGGCCGCGCGAGGCCGCGTCGAACAGGACCTCGCCGTCGACCTCCCGGCGCAGCCGCTCGGCAAGGCCGTTCACGCCGCCTCGCGCGCGGGCGCCGCGCGCAGCTCGCCGAGCACGCTGGCGAGCTTGTGCGCCAGATGCTCCGCGAGCAGGACCCGAATGCGCGCCACGTCGCGGCTGGCGAGCGCCTCGAGGATCTCGCCGTGCTCGCGCACCGCGGCGTCCCAGCGCTCCTGGGAAAGATTGGCCATGTAGCGCGCGCGGCGCACGTTCGCGTTCAAGTGGCGGTAAGTCTGGGCGAGCACGGCGTTGCCCGAGTATTTCACGATCTTCAGGTGGATCGCCTGGTTGAACTTGAAATAGCCGGCGAGATCGCCGCGCGCATGGTTGGCCAGCATCTCCTGGTGCAGCGAGCGGATCTCGTTGATCTGGCCCTCGGTCGCGGCTGCGCAGGCGAGCTCGCCGGCGAGGGCCTCGAGCGCGCCCATCACGGCGAGGGTCTCCGCGACGCGTGCGGGATCGATCGCCGAAACGATCGCGCCGCGATTGGGCAGAAGCTCGACCAGGCCCTCGGTCGCGAGTACCTTAAAGGCCTCGCGCAATGGGGTGCGAGAGACGCCGAGCTGCGCAGTCAGCAGCCGCTCGTTCAAACGGCTTCCGGGTGCGAGGCTTCCCTGGACGATGAGGTCCCTGAGGCGGTCGGTTGCCTCCTCATGGAGGGGCCTGCGCAGAATGGGGGCAACTGGTTGCGGGGCTGTCATTTTGCATGCAGAATACAAAAAAGAAATGTAAGCCGCAAGCTGAAGCCACGATTGCATACAAAATGAGGAAGAAACGATGAGCCGAAACGCCGGACGCCATTTCCTGCAGATCCCCGGCCCGACCAACGTGCCGGACCGGGTGCTGCGTGCAATCGACTTCCCGACGATGGACCATCGCGGCCCGGATTTCGCCGCGTTGGGCAAGAGCGTGCTCGAGGGCATGAAGCGCGTGTTCAGGACCTCGGGCGAGGTGGTGATCTATCCGGCCTCCGGCACGGGCGCGTGGGAGGCGGCGCTGGTGAACACGCTGTCTGCCGGGGACCAGGTCCTCATGTACGAGACCGGCCACTTCGCGACGCTCTGGCAGAAGATGGCCGTGAAGCTCGGCCTGCAGCCGGAATTCCTGGGCGGCGACTGGCGCACCGGCGCCGATCCGGCCGCCATCGAGAAGCGCCTGCGCTCGGATACGGCGCATCGCATCAAGGCAGTGTGCGTGGTGCACAACGAGACCTCCACCGGCGTCACCTCCCGCATCGGCGAGGTGCGCAAGGTGATGGACGCCGCCAAGCATCCGGCGTTGCTGATGGTGGACACCATTTCGTCGCTCGCCTCCATCGACTACCGGCATGACGAGTGGGGCGTCGACGTGACGGTCGGCGGCTCGCAGAAGGGACTGATGCTGCCGCCCGGCTTGTCGTTCAACGCCATCTCCGCGAAGGCGCTCGCCGCATCGAAATCCGCGAAGCTGCCGCGCGCCTATTGGGGCTGGGAGGAAATGATCGCCAACGGCAAATCGGGCTACTTCCCGTACACGCCCGCCACCAACCTGCTCTACGGGCTGCGCGAGGCGCTGACCATGCTGCTCGACGAGGAAGGCCTGGACAACGTCTTCGCGCGGCACCAGCGCCACGCAGAAGCGACACGGCGCGCCGTGCGCGCCTGGGGATTGGAGGTGCTGGCGACCAATCCCGCGGAGTTCAGCGGCTCGTTGACCGCGGTACTCCTCCCGGCCGGCCATGATGCCGACCGCGTGCGCAAGGTGATCCTCGAGCACTTCGACATGTCGCTGGGCACGGGCCTGGGCAAGCTCGCCGGCAAGGTGTTCCGCATCGGCCACCTCGGTGACTTCAACGACCTGGCACTGCTGGGCACGCTGGCGGGCGTCGAGATGGGCCTGCAGATCGCGGGCGTACCGGCCAAGCAGGGCGGCGTGCAGGCCGCCATGCAATACCTCGCCTCGAGCCACGCCGCCGAGAAGCGCGCCGCGGCATGAGCGCGCCGGTCTACGTCGAGCGCGACGGCGCCATCGCCACTGTCGTGCTCAACCGGCCCGAGCGCATGAACGCGCTCGACAAGGCGATGTGGATGCAGCTCGGCGCCCTCATGCACGAGCTCGATGCGGACGAGTCCGTGCGCTGCATCGCTCTGCGGGGCGCGGGCGGCAAGGCCTTCGCGGCCGGCGCCGACATCAGCGAGTTCGCCAACGAGCGCGCGAACGCGGCGCAGGCGCAGCGCTACGGCGAGGACGTGGCGGGCACCATGCGTGCGCTTGCGCAATGCCGCCACCCCACGCTCGCGCTGATCGAAGGCGCCTGCGTCGGCGGTGGGCTGCTCATCGCTTCGCAGTGCGACTTGCGCATCTGCAACGAATCGGCGCGTTTCGGGGTGCCGGTGAAGAATCTGGGGCTCACCGAGGCCTACGACGAGCTGCAGGGAATGATGCGGGTGCTGGGCCGCGCGGCGAGCCTCGAGATCCTGCTCGAGGGCCGCATCTGGGGGGCGCGCGAGGCCTACGAGAAGGGGCTGGTCAGCCGCGTCGTTGCGGACGCCGCGCTTGCCGAGGAGGGCTACGCCAGCGCGCGCCGCATCGCGGAAGGGGCGCCCCTGGTCGCGCGCTGGCACAAGAAGTTCATCCATCGCCTGTCGGACCCGCGTCCCTTGAGCGCCGAGGAGCAAGCCGAGAGCTACGCCTGTTTCGACACCGAGGACTTCCGCACCGGGGTGCGGGCGTTCCTCGCCAAGGACAAGCCGCGTTTCACGGGCCGCTGAGACGTGTACACTTGCCCGAAAAATCGAACACTGACACTGCCACAGGAGGAGAAGCAATGAAACGAGTCCATGCCGCGCTCGGCGCGGTGCTGTTCGCATTCGGCACGGCGGCTGCGGCGCAGAACTGGCCGACCAAGCCGATCACCTTCCTCAACCCGTTCCCCGCCGGCGGCGGCACCGACACCTTTGCGCGACCGATCGCCGCGCGCGTGTCGCAGACCATCGGCCAGCAGGTGATCGTCGAGAACCAAGGCGGCGCCGGCGGCACCGTCGGCGCGGCCAACGTCTCCAAGCGTGCGCCCGACGGCTACAACTGGTTCTTTGGCGCGGTGCACCACACGATCGCGGAGAGCCTCTACACCCGGCTGCAGTACAGCCTGGAGAAGGACTTCGAGCCGATCACGGTGGCGGCCTTCGTGCCGAACGTCGTCGTCGTGCATCCCAAGCACGCGGACAAGTTCAAGACGCTGAAGGACCTGATCGACTACGCCAAGGCCAACCCGGGGCGGCTCAACTACGGCTCCGCGGGCAGCGGCACGACGCACCATCTGTCGGTGGAGTTGTTCAAGACCATGACCAAGACGTTCATGGTCCATATCCCCTATCGCGGCGCCGGCCCGCTGATGCTCGACCTGCTTGCCGGTCAGGTGGACCTCGCGTTCGACGGCATGGGAACCTCCTCCACGCAGATCAAGGCCGGCAAGCTGATCCCGCTCGCCATCACCAGCGTCAAGCGCAATCCCGTGCTGCCCAACGTGCCGACCGTGCAGGAAGCGGGCGTGCCGGGTTACGAGGTGCGCACTTGGTACGGCCTCTGGGCGCTGAAGGGCACGCCACAGCCGATCAAGGACCGCATGTGGAAGGAAGTGGTGGCGGCAATGGACACGCCGCAACTGAAGCAGATCTGGGCCGAGCAGGGCGCGGACCCCGGTGGCATGTCGCAGGCGGAGATGACCAAGCTCGTGCGCAGCGAGATCGTTAAGTGGTCCAAGGTCGTCAAGGACGCTGGCGCCAAGGTCGACAACTGATCTGCGTCTGACCGGTTAGATCACCCCCTCGGCACGCAGCGCCGCGATCTGCGCGGCGCTCCTGCCGAGGCGCTCGCGCAGGATCTCCTCGGTGTGCTGGCCGAGGAGCGGTGGCGCGAGCTGGTGCTCGAGCGGCGTGCCCGAGAAGCGCATCGGGCTCGCCACCGTCGGCAGCTTGCCCGCGGCTGGATGGTCCAGTTCCACGCGCACGCCGCGCGCTTTCACCTGCGGCTCCGCGAACACCTGCGCCACGTCGTTGATCGGGCCATTGGGCACGCCGGCGGCTTCCAGCAGTTCCAGCCACTCCTGGGTCGCACGCTTCGCAAAGATCCCCTGCAGCAGGCGCGTAAGCTCGGCGCGGTTCTCCACGCGCTTGCCGTTGGTGGCAAAGCGCGCATCCGTCGCGAGCTCGGGACAGCCTGCCGCCTCGCAGAACTTGCGGTACAGGTTGTCGTTGCCGCAGGCGATGATGACTTCGCCGTCGGCGGTGCGAAACGGCTGGTAGGGCACGATGTTCGGGTGCAGGTTGCCGATGCGCCTGGGGGGCTTGCCGGTCGCGAAGTAGTTGGTGTTCTGGTAGGCGAGCAGCGCGATCTGCGAGTCGAGCAGCGCCAGGTCGAGATGCTGCCCCTTCCCGGATCGCGCGCGGTGTGCGAGCGCCGCGCAGATCGCGATCGAGGCGTACATCCCCGTGATGATGTCCGCCACCGGCACGCCCGCGCGCATCGGCTCGCCCTGCGCGTCGCCGGTGACGCTCATCATGCCGCCCATGCCCTGGATCATGAAGTCGTAGCCCGGCCGCTCGCGGTACGGCCCGGACTGGCCGAAGCCCGTGACCGAGCAGTAGATGAGCCGGGGGTTGAGCGATTTCAGGTCGTCGTAGCCCAGGCCGTAGCGCGCCAGGTCGCCGAACTTATAGTTCTCGATCAGCACGTCCGCGTTCGCCGCGAGCGCTCGCACGATTTCCTGCCCGGCCGGGCTCGAGATGTTGACGGTGATCGACTTCTTGCCGCGGTTGGCGGAAGTGAAATAGGCGGAATCCTTGGTATCGCGCCCGTCGCGGTCCTTCACCCAGGGTGGGCCGAACGCGCGCGAGTCGTCGCCGACCCCGGGCCGTTCCACCTTGATGACTTCGGCGCCCAGGTCGGCGAGGTTCTGCCCTGCCCAGGGCCCCGCGAGCACGCGCGAGAGGTCGAGCACCTTGATGTGCGACAGCGGTCCTGCCATGTCAGTCCTCCTCGATCACCACAGGTTGGCCAGCATGCGCAGCCCGAGCGCGAACAGCATCAGCGCGAACACCACGCGCAGCTGCCTCACCGGCAGGCGATGCGCAAGCCGGGCGCCCACGGGGGCCATTGGCATGCTGGCCGCCACGATCAGCGCGAGCGCCGGCAAATATACATAGCCGAGGCTCCATTCGGGCAGGCCTTGCACCCTGAGTCCCTGGGCCACGTAACCCACCGTGCCCGCCACCGCGATCGGAAAGCCGTTGGCCGCCGCGGTGCCGATGGCGCGCTTGAGGGGCAGGTTGCACCACGCCAGGAACGGGATCGAGAGGAACGCGCCGCCCGCCGCCAGCACGCTCGAGATCGCGCCGATCCCCGCGCCGGCGGCGAAAAGCCCCGTGCGGCCGGGCAGCTCGCGCGAGGCCTTGGGCTTGAAGCTCACCAGCATCTGCGCCGCGGCGTAGAACATGAAGCCGGTGAAGAACACCGCGAGCGGCCGCGTGGGGATGAAGCCGGCGGCGAGCGCCGCCGCAAGCGAGCCGGCGAGGATGCCGGGCGCCATCGCGCGCGCCACCGGCCAGTCGACGCCGCCATGGCGGTGATGCGCGCGCACGCTGGACAGCGAAGTGAACGCGATGGTGGCGAGCGCAGTGGCGAGCGCGAGATGCATCATGTTCTCTGCCGGGAAGCCCTTCGCCGTGAACACGAACACCAGCATGGGCACCATCACCATGCCGCCGCCGATGCCGAGCAGCCCCGCGAGGAACCCCACCGCCAGGCCGATGCCGAGGTAAGCCCACCACCAGTCCACTAGCGCCCGCCCGGCACTAGCGCTCGCCCAGCAGGTGCGCCGCGATTTCCGCGAAGCCCGCGCCCGCCTCAGCCTTGGCGACGAACTTCGGCAACTCGGCCATGTGGCCGGCAAAGCGCGCCACGTTGGCGACACCGATCGAATGGGCGAAGAAGGCGAACATCGGCGCGTCATTCGGCGAATCGCCGGCATACGCGAACTGGGCGTTCGCGGCGTCCAGGTCGGTGGCGAACGCTTCGGCGAACAGCAGGCGCGCCATCGCCAGCTTGTCGTAGCCGCCGAACCAGCCGTTGACGTGGATCGAGCTGATCTTCGCGCTCAGGCCGGCCGCGCGCATCAGCGCGGCAATGCGCTCGGCCGCCTCGAGCGGCAGCGGCGGCACGTCCTCGCAGTAGTCGATCGCCAGGTCCGCCTCGCGATAGGGCTGGTCGGAGGCGAGCGCGCTCCCGGGAACCGCGGCGAGGATGCGCTCGGCGATGGCGACCAGCCGTGCGCGTTTGGCCGCGCGCACCTCGTCGGTGTCGTGGTAGCGCTTGAGGAGCTTGCCTTGCCCGTAGCGAAAATAGAACGCGCCGTTCTCCCCGACCACGGCGTTCACCGGCCACATGCGCGCGATGTGATCGCACCAGCCGGCGGGCCTGCCCGTGACCGCGATGACGATGCGGCCGGCGTCCTTCAACCGCTCCAGCGCGCCGTAGGCTTGCGCGGTCAGCCGGCCCTCGGTGGTCAGCGTGTCGTCAATGTCGAACAGCAACCCGCGCAGGCGCACGGCGTCGCGCAGCTCGACAAGGGGCTTCATCGGCCGAGCCGCTCGGCGACACGCTCGCGCTGCGCCGCGGACATCTGCAATCCCGCCTTGCTCCGGCGCCAGAGCACATCCTCCGCGCTCACCGCCCACTCGCGTTCGACGAAGTAGCGCACTTCGCGCTCGTACAAGCCCGCGCCGTAGTGCTCGCCGAGATCGCCGTCGCCCAGCACCGTCGCGGCGAGTGCGCCGTGCCGGCGGAACACGCCGCGCAGCGTCGCCTCGTCCACACGCGGATAGCGCGTGCGCAGCTGGGCGAACGCCTGCTCCGGCGCAGCGCCGCCGAAGTCGCTGCCCGGCAGGGGCGCGGTATCGGTCCACGCCGCCCGCATGCCGGGAAAGTAAGGCTGCAACCGTTCCAGCACCTGCTCCGCGAGCCGCCGGTAGGTCGTGATCTTGCCGCCGAACACCGAGAGCACGGGCGCGGCGCCCGCCGCGTCGTCGACGCGCAGGGTGTAGTCGCGCGTCACTGCCGAGGGATCGCTCTTGCCATCGTCATAGAGCGGCCGCACGCCGGCGTAGCGCCACAACACGTCGGCGGGCTTCACCTCGTTCGCCAGATAGCGATTGACGGCACGGCAAAGGTAGGCGACCTCTGCGTCGCTCGCCGTCGCGGAGGCGGGCTCGCCCTCGAAGGGCACGTCGGTCGTGCCCACCAGCGTGGTGCCGGCCTCGAAGGGGATCATGAAGACGACGCGCCGGTCGTCGTTCTGCAGGATGAAGGCGTGCGCCCCCTCGTACAAGCGGGGCAGCACGATGTGGCTGCCCTTCACCAGGAGCACGTTCTCGTCGGAAGGTTGCGCGAGGCGCTCGTTCAGCACCCCTTTCACCCAGGGGCCCGCGGCGTTGACCACCGCGCGCGCCATCGCTTCGCTGCCGTCGGCAAGCTGGACGCGCCAGCGGCCCGCCTCGCGGCGCGCCTGCGCGCACGCATTGCGCGTGCGGATCTGCGCGCCGCGCGCACGCGCATCCAGCACGTTCGCCACCACCAGGCGCGCGTCGTCCACGCGGCAGTCCGAGTAGATGAAGCCGTGCCGCAGGCCGGGCTTCAAGCCCGAGGAGTAGGGCAACTCGTCCAGTCGCACCGCATGCGAACCGGGCAGCGTGGCGCGCCGCCGGAGATGGTCGTAGAGGAACAGGCCCGTGCGGATCATCCAGCGCGGCCTCAATTCCGGCACGTGCGGCATGATGAAGCGCGCCGGCCACACCAGATGGCCGGCGATGCGCAGCAGTACCTCGCGCTCGGCGAGCGATTCGGCCACCAGGCGGAACTCGTAGTGCTCGAGGTAGCGCAGGCCGCCGTGGATCAGCTTGGAGGACCAGGAGGAGGTGGCGCTGGCCAGATCGGCCTTCTCCGCGAGCAGCACCGACAGGCCGCGGCCCGCGGCATCGCGCGCGACACCCGCGCCGTTGATGCCGCCGCCGATGACGAGGAGATCGAATTCTTGCAACGGAGGCAGCGGCTCGCGGGGAAGGCGAATTCTAACGCGCCAGCGGCAGGCGCACGCGCACCGCGACGCCGTCGCCGGCGGGGAGGTTGGCAGCCTCGATCGTGCCGCCGTGGAACTCGGCGATCAGCCGCGCGACGTAAAGGCCCAGGCCCAGGTGCGGCCCCTGCCCCCCGCGCTCGCCGCGCTCGCCGCGCAGCGACACCATCGCGTCGAAGAGCCGCCCGCGCATTTCCGCGGGCAACCGCGGTCCCTTGTTCTCGACGCACAGCAGCGCCGCGCCGTCGCGCGCCTCGAGCGAGATGCGTACCGGCTCGCCGGCATGCGAGAACCCGACGGCGTTCTCCACCAGCTTGTCCAGCAGCTGCGCCGCCAGATCCGCGCCGCCCGACACTTCGAGCGCGCGCTCGGGGAGCTCGAGCGTGAAAGGCGTGTCGCGGTAGGCGCTGCGGTAGCCTTCGACGCAGCCGCGCGCGAGCGCCACGAGATCGAAGCGCTCGCGCTCGGCGGCGCGCAGGCTCTGCTCCAAGCGCGTTGCCTCGCTCATGCGCTGCAGGATGGTGGTCAGGCGCGCGAGGCCCTGCTCGGCGCGCTCGATGTAGGTGCGCGACTCTTCCGCCGTGGCCGCGAGCCTGAGGTTCTCGAGCGAGGAGCGCACCACTGCGATCGGCGTGCGCAGCTCGTGCGACAGGCGCCCCGCCATGCTCTCCAGGTAGGCGTGATACTGGGCGAGCCGCGCGAGCATGCTGGAGAAGCTGCGCGACAGGTCGCCGATCTCGTCGCCCGCGTCGGAGCCGGCGGCGAGGCGCGCGATCCTGCCGCGTGCGTCGATCGCGCCCTCGGCCTCGTCGCGCAGGCGCCGGATGCGGTGCGAGAGCCAGCTCGCGTAGCCGATGAGCAGCGCCGCCGCGCCGAGGAATGCCGTGAGCGTGAGCGCGAGCAGCCGCTCGAGCGCCTCGCTGCGCAGGCTGGCGATCGGGTTGGTGGTCTCCTCCACCACCACCGCGCCCGCCACCTCGTTGCGGTTCCACACGGGATTCGCCGCCGACACGACGACGGCGCGCCCGTCGGCGGTACGGCGCGTGCGCGAGCCGGGCGTACCCTGCAGCGCGCCGGCGATGTCCCGGCCGGTGGCGAGCACGTCGTCGGGCACCGCTTCCGCGAAATCCTCGTGCGGGCGCTGGATCAGCCAACCCGCGAAGCGCTGCCACGCCTCGCGCGGCGGCCCGCGCTCCTCAACGGGCGGCTCGGTGCGGCGCAGGCTGCCCGCGAGCGCGAGCACCTGGTAGCGCCGGTTGACCACCCAGATGCGCGACTCGGTGCGCTCGACGCCGCGCAGGATCGCGGCGATCTCCGCCTGCGCGGCGCGCGCGGCAATCTCCGCCTCGCGCGCCAAGGTCACCGGCGCCGGATCCGCGAGGCGCCCTTCACTCTGCGCGATGCGCTGCAGCTCGAGCTCCGCTTCCCGGCGCAAGGCATCATCGCGCTCGGGCAGCGCCACCAGCAGTTGCGGCCGGTCGTGCAGCGCGGTGGCGATGGCGCGCGCCGTGCCGATGAGCGCGCGGCGCTGCCCCTCCAGGAGCACCTGCTCCAGCTCGTTCACATAGCGCACGCCCGCCCAGGGCAATGCGAGCAGCACCAGCGCGACCAGCGCGAGCTTGGCGCGCAGCCCGAGCGCGAAGCGCCGCCTTACTCCTTCCAACGGTAGCCCATGCCGTAGGCGGTCTCGATGTGGTCGAACGCGGCGTCCACCGCCTGGAACTTGCGCCGCACGCGCTTGACGTGCGAGGTCACCGTGCCGTCGTCCACTACGAGGTTCGCCTCACGCATCAGCTGCTCGCGGTTCTTGACGTGGCCGGGATGGCGCGCGAGTGCGTGCACCATCCAGAACTCGGTGAGGGTGAGCGGCACGGGCTTGCCGCTCCAGGCCACGGCAAAGCGCTTGAGGTCGAGCTTGAGCGCGCCGCGCTCGAGGGTTTCCTCGAGCGCCTGCGGCTCGCGCGACAGCTCGGCG
>DASTHP010000095.1:0-5004 GCA_035718125.1 Burkholderiales bacterium
GACGACGACGTCGTCATTGCGCGCGTCGAGATTCCCGCCGGCACCCTGATCCAGCGCGAAGGCGTGCGCGCCGAGGCGGCGATTCCCGCCGGGCACAAGCTCGCCACGCGAGCGGTCGAGGCGGGCAAGCCGGTGCGCCGCTACAACCAGATCATCGGCTTTGCCACCAAGCCGATCCGCGCTGGCGAGCACGTGCACGTGCACAACCTGGCGATGGGCAGCTTCGAGCGCGACTACGCGTTTTGCGCGGGCGTGAAGCCCGTCGACTACGCGGCGCCACCCGCGACCTTCCAGGGCATCGTGCGGGCCGACGGGCGCGTCGCCACGCGCAACTACATCGGCATCCTTACCAGCGTCAACTGCTCCGCCACCGTCGCGCGCATGGTCGCGGACCACTTCAAGAACAACCTCGCCGATTACCCCAACGTGGACGGCGTGGTGGCGCTCACGCACAAGACCGGCTGCGGCATGGCCTCCGAGGGCGAGGGCATGGAGCTGCTGCGCCGCACGCTCACCGGCTACGCGCAGCACCCGAATTTCTACGCGGCCATCAGCATCGGGCTGGGCTGCGAGGCGAACCAGATCAACACCTGGATGGGCAGCGCCAAGCTCAGGATCTCGGACAAGCTGCAGGCCTTCACCATCCAGGAAAAGGGCGGCACCACCAAGGCGGTGAAGGACGGCATCGCGCGCGTGAAGGCGCTGCTGCCCGAGGCGAACAAGGTGAAGCGCGAGACCGTGCCCGCCAGCCACCTGATCCTCGGCCTCGAATGCGGCGGCTCGGACGGCTACTCGGGCATCAGCGCCAATCCCGCGCTCGGCGCGGCGGCGGATCTCCTCGTGCGCCACGGCGGCACGCCGATCCTTTCCGAAACGCCGGAGATCTACGGCGCCGAGCACCTGCTCACGCGCCGCGCGGTATCGCGCGAGGTGGGGGAGAAGCTGCTCGCGCGCATCCGCTGGTGGGAGGACTACACCGCGCGCAACAAGATGGAGATGAACAACAACCCCTCGCCCGGCAACAAGGCGGGTGGCCTCACCACGATCCTGGAGAAGTCTCTCGGCGCGGCGGCCAAGGGCGGCACCATGAACCTGGTGGACGTCTACGAGTTCGCCGAGAAGGTGACGGCGAAGGGCTTCGTCTTCATGGACACCCCGGGCTACGACCCGGTATCGGTCACCGGCCACGTCGCGGGCGGCGCCAACATCGTCTGCTTCACCACCGGGCGCGGCTCGGTCTACGGCTGCAAGCCCTCGCCTTCGCTCAAGCTCGCCACCAATACGCGCCTCTACCAGCACATGGAAGAGGACATGGACATCAACTGCGGCACCGTCGTCGACGGCACCGAGACGGTCGAGCAGGTGGGTGAGCGCATTTTCAAGCTGATCCTGGAGACCGCGTCAGGCAAGCGCTCCAAGAGCGAATTGCTCGGCTTCGGCGAGGACGAGTTCGCGCCCTGGGTGGTGGGCGCCACGATGTAGGCGCGTGCGAGAATCGGCGGCCATGAGCCGCCGCGCCGTCGCCGCCTACGCGCTCGCCCTTTTCGCGCTGCTGCTGCTCACCGCCCTGGCCTTTGCCGTCGGGCGCTTTCCGCTGTCCCTCGGCGAACTCGGCGCGCTCGCCGCGAACAAAGTCTTCGGCGCGGGCTACGCCGTGCCGCCGAGCGCCGAGACCGTGGTCCTGCAGGTGCGCGGCCCGCGCATCCTTGCCGCGCTGCTGGTCGGCGCGTCCCTCGCCGCCGCCGGCACCGCCTACCAGGGGATGTTCCGCAATCCGCTGGTGTCGCCCGACATCCTCGGCGTTTCCGCGGGCGCGGCGCTCGGCGCGGTGCTCGGCATCTTCTTCTCGCAGAGCGTGCTGGTGATCCAGCTCGCCGCCTTCGCCGGGGGCCTCGCGGCGGTTGCCGTGGTCTATGCCGTGGGCGCCAGCGTGCGCCGCCACGACCCGATCCTCGCGCTGATCCTGGCCGGCATCGTCATCGGCACGCTGTTCGGCTCGGCGATCGGGCTGCTCAAGTACCTCGCCGACCCCACCAACCAATTGCCCGCGATCACGTTCTGGCTGCTCGGCAGCCTGGCGGCGGTGGCGCCGCGCGACCTGGCGCTCGCCCTGCCGTTCGCGCTGGCCGGCCTGGTGCCGCTCTTCCTGCTGCGCTGGCGCATGAACCTGCTTTCGCTGTCGGACGACGAGGCGCGCGCGCTCGGCGTTCCGGTGACGCGTCTGCGCATCGCCGTGGTATGCGCGGCGACGCTCATGACCGCCGCCGCCGTGGCGATCTCCGGCATCATCGGCTGGGTCGGCCTCCTGATCCCGCACGCCGCGCGGCTACTGATCGGCCCCGAGTTCTCGCGCCTGCTGCCCCTGTCCATGCTGCTTGGCGCGGCGTTCCTGCTCGCCGTGGATACGCTGGGCCGCACCATCGCGCCGATCGAGGTCCCGCCCGGGGTGCTCACCGCGCTCATCGGCACGCCGTTCTTCCTCTGGCTGTTCGCCACCTCGAGGCGCGCATGGCAGTGAAGCTCGAGGCGCGCGCGCTGGGCTACGGCTACCCGGGGCGGGCGGTGGGGCGCGGACTCGACCTGGCACTTCCCGCGGGCGAGGTGCTGTGCGTGCTGGGCCCCAACGGTGGCGGCAAGACGACGCTGTTTCGTACGCTGCTGGGCCTGCTGCCGGCGCAGGCTGGCGAGGTCCTGCTCGAAGGACGCGCGCTCGCCCAGATGGCGCGCGCCGAGGTGGCGCGCAGCGTGGGCTATGTGCCGCAGGGCCACGCCGCGCAGTTCGCGTTCACCGTGCGCGAGGCGGTCCTGATGGGCCGCACCGCGCACGTGGGCCTGTTCGCCGCGCCGGGCGCAGCGGATCGCGCGGCGGCCGAACGGGCGATCGGCGCGCTCGGCATCGAAAGCCTCGCCGAGCGCGTGGTCACCGAGCTCTCGGGCGGCGAGCGGCAATTGGCGATGATCGCGCGCGCGCTTGCGCAGGGCGCGCGCGCGCTGGTGCTCGACGAGCCCACCGCGAGCCTGGACTTCGGCAACCAGGTGCGCGTGCTGCGCGAGATCCGGCGGCTCGCGGACGACGGCTACGCCGTGGTGTTCTCCACCCACGATCCCGGCCAGGCGTTCCTCGCGGCGAGCCGCGTGCTGCTGCTCGCGCACGGCGGCGCGCTGCGCCAGGGCGCGCCGCAGGAGGTCATCACGCCGGAGAACCTGCGCGCGGTGTACGGCGTGGAAGTGCGCGTCGCGGAGGTGGACGGCGCGCGCGTGTGTCTGCCGGCGCTCTAGGCGGGCGCGCTGCGATCGAAGAACGGCAACTCGCGTTCGCCGCCGGTGGCGCCGTAGAACACGACCCAGGTCGCGAAGTCCGCGCTCATCTCCTCGAAGCGGTGCGGCATGCCGGCGGGCACGAAGAGCACGTCGTTCGCCCCCACGCTGACGCGCTCGGCGTCGCGCACGAAGGCGGCGCGGCCCGCGGCTACCACGTAGAGCTCGTCGCGCTCGTGCGGCGTCTGCGGGTCCGTGCCGCGCGGCGAATACCAGCGCACCTCCAGGCTGCCGTGGCGCAGGATCTCGGCGGAGCGCCGGCCCTGCGGGATGGGCGCGCCTTGAGCTTCCTGCGCCGTCGCGTGCCAGGGATGCTTCATGCAGAATTCGAGTATGCACGAGAAATCGGCGCGCATTCCGCGCTTCTACACCGACGCGGCATTGCGCGCCGGCGCCACGACACAGCTTCCCGAGGAGGCCGCGCACCACGCCGTGCACGTCCTGCGGCTGCGCGCGGGCGAGGCGCTGACGTTGTTCAACGGCCAGGGCGGCGAGTACGCCGGGCGCGTGGCGGCAATCGAGCGCCTGCGCGTGACGGTGGACGTGCTCGCGCACCGGGCGCTGGAGCGTGAGTCGCCCCTCGCCGTGACGCTGGTGCAAGGCGTGTCCTCCAGCGAGAAGATGGACTTCACCGTGCAGAAGGCCACCGAGCTCGGCGTCGCCGTGCTGCAGCCGGTGGTGGCAGCGCGCTCCGCGGGCCGCATCGCCGGCGAGCGCGCCGCGCAGAAGCGCGCGCACTGGCAGCGCGTGGCCGTGGCCGCCTGCGAGCAGTGCGGGCGCAACCGCGTGCCGGAGGTCCTCGCGCCACTGCCGCTCGAGGCGTACTGCCGCACGCCAGCGCCGGCCGGCGCCCTGCTGCTCTCGCCCGAGGCGCAGCTCGGCCTGCGCGAGGCCGCGGCAAGGCTGCAGGGCGCCGCGACGCTCGCCGCCGGCCCCGAGGCCGGATTCACGGCAGCCGAGGAAGCGATGCTGGCGCAGGCCGGATTCGTGCCGGTGCGGCTCGGCCCGCGCGTGCTGCGCACCGAGACGGCGGCACTCGCGGCGCTCGCGGCGCTCAACGCGCTCGCCGGCGACTTCTAGGCGCAGCCCGGGCGCCGGGTTCCAGGCTTACCCGGACCTTGGCTTAGAATCGCGCGCGATGTCCTCCACCCCGCAGCCCGAAGACTTCGTCCGCTGGTTCCGCCAGGCCGCGCCCTACCTGCACGCGTTCGGCGAGCGCACCTTCGTCATCGGCTTCGGCGGCGAGCTGATCGCCGAGCGCGCGCGCTTCGCGCAGTTCATCCAGGACCTCAACCTGCTGGCGGCGCTCGAGATCCGCCTGGTGCTGGTGCACGGGGCGCGCCCGCAGATCGAGGCCGAGCTCAAGGCCAAGGGGCTGCGCTCGCGCTACGCCAAGGGGCTGCGCGTCACCGACGCATCGGCGCTGGTGGCCGTCAAGCATGCCGCGGGCGTGCTGCGCGTCGAGCTCGAAGCCCTGCTCTCGCAGGGGCTGCCGAACTCGCCCATGGCGGGCGCCGAGATTCGCGTGGCCTCGGGCAACTACATCGCTGCGCGACCGATCGGCGTGCTGGACGGGGTCGACTACCAGTTCACCGGGCTGGTGCGCAAGGTGGATGCCCTGGCGATCGTGCGGCACCTCGAGGGCGGCGACGTGGTGCTGGTGCCCAACATCGGCTATTCGCCCAC
>DASTHP010000096.1:0-11815 GCA_035718125.1 Burkholderiales bacterium
GCCTTCTGCACCTTGCCGCTCGCCGTCATGCCGATCGCTTCGAAGCCCGCGACGATGCGAATGTAGCGCGGCACGCGGAAATTGGCGCAGCGCGCCTTCGCCCAGGCGATGAGTGTGTCGGGCGTGACGAGCTGTCCGGACTTGAGCGTCACATAGGCGCACGGCACTTCGCCCAGGCGCGCATCGGGCACGCCGATCACCTGCGCCGTCTGCACCGCGGGGTGCGCCAGCAGCACCTCCTCCACTTCCGCCGGCGCGACGTTCTCGCCGCCCACGCGGAACACGTCCTTGATGCGCCCGACCATCCTCAGGCGCCCGCCCGGCAGCAGCTCGCCGAGGTCGCCGGTGCGCAGCCAGCCGTCCGCGGTGAAGGCCTGCGCCGTCGCTTCGGGATTGTTGTAGTAGCCGCGCATCACGCTCCAGCCGCGCACCTGGATCTCGCCGTCCACGGTGCGCAATTGCATGCCCGGGTGCGGGGTGGCGAGGCCCTGCACGCGCAGCTCCTCGGGGTCGTGCCAGTCGCTCATCACTACGTTGGGCGAGGCTTCCGACAGGCCGTAAGCCGCGCAGATCTGCCGGGCGCCGAGCACGTGGATGATCCGCTTCATGGTCTCGGGTCCCGCTGCCGCCCAGCCAGCGCGCAGCACGAGCTTGCGCCGCGGAAAATCCTCGTGACCCATCAGCATCTGGAAGATGGTGTCGTTGCCAGAGGTGAGCGTGCAGCGCTCCTTCTCCATCACGGCGAGCGCAGCGCCCGCCTCGAACGTGGGCAGCGTGACCAGGCACGCGCCATGCACGAGGCACACCAGCGTCGAGAGCGTGGAGCCGCCGACGTGGAAGAACGGCCGGCAGTTGAAGTAGCGGTCCTCGGGCTTCACGCCCATGCGCGCGCCCGCCGCCGCGGCGTTGTGCAGCATGCTGTCGTGCGTGAGCATCACGCCCTTGGGATACGCCGTGGTGCCCGAGGTGAACTGGATGAGCAGCAAGTCCTCGGGCTTGACCTCCGCGGGCACGAAGGGGGCGGCGCGCAGCGTGGCCACCGGCACGGCATGCGCGAGCTTCGCGAGCCGCGGCTTCACCTCGCGGACCATCGCCGCGAAATCGTTGTTGAGGAAGGCCGGCGCGTAGAACAGCGCCTTGCAGTCCGCCTGCTGCAGGCAGTACTGGAGCTCGGCGGCCTTGAAGCGCGTGTTGACGGGGACGGTCACCGCGCCAAGGAGCGCCGCGCCATAGAACAGCGCGATCCAGTGCTCGTCGTTGCCCATGAGGATGGCGACGTGGTCGCCCTTGCGCAGCCCGAGGGCATGCATGCCGCCCGCGGCGTCCTTCGCGCGCTGCAGCAGCTCGCCGTAGGTGAGGCGCGCGGTCGGCGTGACGAGCGCTTCGGCCCCGCGCGGCGCGGCCGCGAGGAACTCGCCCAGCGTGCGTGGCTGCCAGGCGCTCACGACTTGCCCATCCATGCGCCCGAGGCGAGCTGCTCCTCGATCGCCGCGATTTCCGTTTCGAGCGCGCCCTTCGGATCGAGCTCCACGCCGCGATCCACGCAGCGCTTGGCAAGCCGCAAGGCTTGGGCGGGCGCCTCCGCGATGGTCTTGGCGATCTGCGCAAGCACCGCCTCGAGCTGCGCGGGCTCCACCAGCCGCGCGACCAGGCCGTGCCGCTCGGCTTCCTCGGCCGAGAGCGTCCGCCCGGTGAACAGCAGGTCCTTGGCGAGGCGCTTGCCGAGAACGCGCGGCAGGCGCTGCGTCGCGCCCACCGTGCCGCGGATCGCCTCGGGCACGCGAAACGACGCCGCAGGCGTGGCGACGATGTAGTCGCAGGCACTGGCGATCTCGCAGCCGGAGCCGACCACCGCGCCTTCAACCACGGCGATGGCGGGCATCGGCAGCGCTTCGATGGCCGCGTAGGCGGCGAAGGCCTTCATGCGGCGCTCGCGCACCTGCGCTTCGCTCATGCCCTGGCGCTCCTTGAGATCCGCGCCGGCGCAGAACACCGCGCCGTTCGCGCGGATGAGCACGAGCTTCAGCGCGGGATCGGCGGCCGCGCCTTCGGCGGCTGCGCGCAGCTCCTCGCACAGGGCGAGGTTGAGCGCGTTGCGGCTCTCGGGGCGGTTGAGCGTGATCGTGGCGAGGCCATCCTTCGCTTCATAGAGGAGCGTCGTCATCGGGCGTGCCGCCGTGCGAGATGCGTTGCCGTCATATGGCGCGCGCCTTGCGCAGCTCGGCAATGCGCTCGTCCGTGTAGCCGAGCCGCTCCCTGAGAAGCGCATCGGTGTGCTCGCCGAGCGCGGGCGGGCGGCCGATCTGCGGATCGTCCCAGCCGAGGAACTTGTAGGGCAGCGCCAGCGCCTTGAATTCGCCCACGCCCGGATAGTCGAAGCTGCCGACGAGCTTTCGCGCGCGCACGTGCGGGTCGGCGAGCACTTCGGCGACGTCGTTCACCGGCCCCACCGGCACCTCCACCGCGTCGAGCTTCGCGATCAGCTCGGCGCGCGAGAGCTTGGCGACCGCGCCGGTCAGCGCCGCCATCACCGCCTCGCGCCGCGCAAGGCGCGCCGCGTTGGAGGAGAAATCGGGGTCGGACCCCAATTGCTCCAGGCCGAGCGCATTGCAGAGCGGCATCCAGTGCTGGTCGCTCGCCGTGATGTGCGCGTACTTGCCGTCCTTGCAGCGAAAGCTCGCCGTGGGCACGCGTCCAGGGTGCTCGGTGCCCAGTCGCGGAGGGACCTCGCCCAGGGCGAAGTAGCGGGCGGCGGCCAGGGTGAGCAGGCTCACCTGTCCGTCGAGCATCGAGAAATCGACGTGCGCCCCGTGTCCGGTCTTCTCGCGCCCGGCAAGCGCGGCGAGGATCGCGATCGCCACCCACAGGCCCGAGGTGAGGTCCGCCACCGGCAGCCCGGGCTTCACCGGCCCGCCGCCCTTCTCGCCCGTGAGGCTCATCAACCCGCCCATCGCCTGGAAGACCGTGTCGTAGCCCTTCTTGCGCGCGTACGGCCCCGTCTGGCCGAAGCCGGTGCACGAGACGTAGACGAGCTTCGGGTTGAGCGTGGAGAGCGTCGCGAAATCCAGGCCCTGGCGGCCGAGCGTGCCGACGGGGAAGTTCTCGACGAAGACATCGGCCTGCTGCGCGAGCTGGCGGATGATCCCGCGGCCCTCGTCGGAGCGCAGGTTGACGGTGATCGAGGACTTCGAGCGGTTGCAGGCGAAGTAGTAAGCGCTGTCCCGCGCGAGCTGCGGCTCGAAGCCGCGCGTCTCGTCGCCGGCGCCCGGCTGCTCGACCTTGATCACCGTGGCGCCGAGCTCGGCGAGGATCATGCTCGCGAAGGGGCACGCCAGCACGCGCGAGAGGTCGAGGATCGTCAGGTGCTGGAGCGGCTTCATCTCAGCGCAGCAGCAGCAGCGCGATGCCGGCCAGCACGATGAGCGCGCCGGCAACGGTGCGCGGCGTAAGCTCCTCGCGGTTCTTGAGCAGCCACACGCTCACGGGGAAGATGACCAGCGGCGTGGTGTGCACCACCAGCACCGCGAGCGCGATTTCGATCTTCGTCATGGCGAGGGAGATGAAGATCGAGCCGAGCGAGGTGAACACGCCGCAGCCGATGTAGAGCAGCACCGTCGTGCGGTCGGCGGCGCGCAGCTGCGCCGCGATGCGCGGCCAGTTGCGCGTCACCACCACCTGGCAGGCGAGCGCTGCGACCGAGGCGATCACCGTGCCGAGCGCGGCTTCCTCCCAATTGCGCATGGCGATGCCGCGGATGACGTTGCCGAAGCCGAAGCCCGCCACCGTGAGCAGGCCCGCCAGGAAGCCCTTGCGCGCCACCTCCGGCGCGAGCGCGTGCGCCGAGCCCGTGCGCGGCTGCGTGAGCCACAAGCCCACCCACACCACCGCCATCAGCGCGATTTCGTAGGGGCCGAGGAGCTCGCCGGCGAGCAGCCACGCCGCGATCAGCGCAAAGGCGGGCGAGGTCGAATGGAACACGCTCGCGCGCGAAGGGCCGAGCAGCTTCACGGTATCGAAGAGAAAGCGCCGGCCGAGGAAGGTGCCGACCACGCCGCCCACCGCGAACATCCAGGCACCCGTCCAGTTCCAGCCGTAGGGCGCCTCGCGCACCGCCAGCTCCGCGCCGAAGATCGCCGCGGGAAACAGCACGTTGGTCGCCAGCACGATGAAGAACCCCGCCTCCACCGGCAGGCGCGCCACGGCGTAGCGCGTGATGACGATGTTGGTGGCGAAGGCGAGCATCGCCAGGAGGGAGTAGGCGACGCCCATGGCTCATGGCTTGCGGAACGCGCGCATCCTCTTGTTGGCTTCGCGCCCGCGCTCGAGGGCCTGTGCGAGCGGCAGGTCGGCGGCTTCGTGGAACAGCTGCTTGGTGAGCCTCATCGCCGGCCGGCTCGCCGCGGCGAGTTTCTGCGCGAGTCCGAGCGCCTCGTCCATCAGCCGGGCGCGCGGCGCGACGCGGTTGATCAAGCCCAGCGCGAGCGCGCGGGCCGCGTTCACCGGCTCGCCGAGCGCCACCAGCTCGAAGGCCGCCTTGCGGCCCGCCTGGCGTACGAGGTTCGCCATCACGATCGCCGCGACGATGCCGTGCTTCGTCTCCGGGTAGCCGAGCGTCGCGTCCTCGGCCATCACGGCGAGATCGCCCGCGATCGCCAGACCCGCACCGCCACCCATCGCCGCGCCGTTCACCGCGGTTACGACTGGCTTCGTGAGCTTTGGAATGGCAAGGTGCAACTGCATCGTCAGTTCCGCGCGCGCCTCCACGAGGGGTTGCTTCTCCGGCGTGAGGTCCTTGAACTCCGCGAGATCCGCCCCGGCGCAGAACCCTTGTCCCGCGCCCGTCAGCACCACGCAGCCGATCGCCTCGTCGCCATCCGCCGCACGCAGCGCATCGAGCAGCGCCTGCGTCAGCGCCGTATTGAGCGCGTTGCGCTTCTCCGGACGATTCATGACGAGGACCCGCACCCCCTCGACGTCCTCGACAAAAATGGGGTCAGGGCCGAATTTCCTGGCCGGAAAATAATTCGGCCCTGACCCCAATTTCATAGCCGCGCGAGGCGCTGGCGCGCCTCCTCCAGTTCGGCGACAAGCCGCCGCACGACTTCGGCGGCGGGGAGGATGTCGTCGACGAGGCCCGCGGATTGGCCGGCCTCCACCTTGCCCCACTCGACGTCGCCCTCG
This sequence comes from Burkholderiales bacterium, assembly GCA_035718125.1. Lineage (GTDB taxonomy): Bacteria > Pseudomonadota > Gammaproteobacteria > Burkholderiales > SG8-39 > JAABQT01. The sequence continues at coordinate 5,182 of DASTHP010000096.1, forward strand.
AGCGCCGCCTGCTTGAGGCTCGAAGTCTTGAAGAGCGCGTCCAGCTCGGCTTGCGTCGCGCCCGCCCGCTCGGCCGCGTTGTAGCGCTCGGAGAATGCGTTCTTCAGCTGGCGAATCGGGAGTCTCCCGCGCGCCACCAGCGTGGAGCCGTCGACGTCTGCGGCGAGCACCGCGCGCTTGTAGTTTTCGTGCACGGTCGCCTCGGGCGTGGCGAGGAAGCGCGTGCCCAGCTGCACCGCGTCCGCGCCGAGCGCAAGGAGCGCCGCGATGCCGGCGCCGTCCGCCACGCCGCCGCTCGCCACGATGGGCAGCTTCACTGCCTTTGCCACGCGGCGCACCAGCACCAGCGTCGTCACCTCGGCCGGCGGCGGATGCCCGCCCGCCTCCATGCCGTCCACCACGAGCGCGTCCACGCCCGCGGCCTCCGCCTTCTTGGCGTGCTCCACCGACGCGACGACGTGCAGCCACTTCGTGCCGATCGCGCGAAAGCGCGCGAGGTGCTCGCGCGGCCCGCCTTGCGAGGCGACCATCGCGGGAATGCGCGCCTCATAGGCGATGTCGAGGAGCTCCGGCGCGCGCGGGTTGTTGAGCGGGATGTTGACGCCGTAGGGCTTGTCGGTGCCCGCCTTGATGTCGGCCAGGGCCCGCCGGAAATCCTCCGGCCGCATCGGCCCCGCGGCGATCACGCCCATCGCGCCCGCGTTGGACACGGCGACGACCAGCGGCGCGTTGGACGAGGCCCAGCTCATCGCCGCCTGGAACACCGGGTAGCGGATGCCGAGCAGCTCGGTGATGCGCGTTTTCACGGCGCCGAGCGCTCGTGCTCGATGAACTCGCGCGCGCGCGCGGCGAGCTTGTCCAGCGCCACGTCGAACGCGGCGCGTTCCTTCTCCGACAGGCAATCGAGGAACGCATCGTTGCGCTGCGCCGCGGCGCAGATCAGGCCCTCGTAGAGCTTGCGGCCCGCGCGCGTGAGCGTCAGGCGCACCCCGCGGCCGTCGTTGTCGTCGATCGCGCGCAGCACCAGGCGCCGCGCGGCGAGCCCGGACACCACGCGGCTCATCTGGCTCTTGTCGATGCCCGCCGAACGCGCGAGCTCGTTGAGCGACTGCGCGCCCTTGGCTCCGCCCAGCAGCGCCACGGTGCGCCACTCCCACAGGCTGACGCCGAACTCGCGCCCGTAGCGCAGCTCCGCGCCCCGCGACAGCAGGTTCGCGACCACGTGCAGCCGGTAGGAGAGCAGGTCCCGGATGCCCGGGGGCTCAATCGTCGAAGAACGGGGTTTCATTCTCGCCGCGCAGCTTGAGATCGAACCGGTAGCGCCCGGGCGCTTCTGCGCGCGCCACCACCAGGTGGCGCCGCGCCTTGGGCACGGCCCGGTACACGGGATCTGCGTCATTGGCCGCTTCGCCCGGGAAGAACATCGTGGTCTTGAGGATGCGCATCAGCCCGGAGAACATCACCATGACGTTGATGTGCCGCGCGCGCCCCTGCGGTGCGCCGGGGCGAATGGTGCGGAATGCGTAGCGGCCCTCCTTGTCGGTGGCCGCGCGCCCCCAGCCGAAGAACTTCGGGTCGGCTTCGCGATGCCGCGGATCGGCGGGGTGCCGGAAGATACCCTTCGCGTCCGGCTGCCAGATCTCCACCACCAGGTTGTCGAGCGGCGCGCCGTCTTCCTGGCGCACGACGCCGAAGAGCTCGATGACCTCACCGGCCGCCATGCGGTCCTCGAACTGCGTGAGGTCGTTCGCACCCGCGTCCACGTAGCGCGGCGGAAAGAACGGCCCGATGGTGGCCTCGCCGGTGGGTATCAGGCGCTTGCGCGCCCCCGGCATCGCCGCCTTGCGGCGCACCGCCGGAGTCTTCCTTCTCGTTGTCATTTCGATGCCATTCGTTGTGGGGGTGCGGGGGGCCGCCAGGCCCCCTGCTCACATTTGCGCCGGAGTCGACTTGCGCCCGCGCAACACGATCCGGTGCTCGAAGACGAGCGCGTTCGCCGGATCGCCCGTGGGCGGCACCAGGCGCGCAATCAGCCGCTCGCGCGCGTGGGCGTCGGGCACCGCATTGAGGATGCGGTCCTGGCCGTTCAGCGGCTCGCCCGGGAAATACATCTGCGTCACGAGGCGCGAGAGCCACACCTTGCCGAAGACCGAGAAGTGGATGTGCGGCGGGCGCCACCAGCCGTCCTTGGTGGGCACCGGATAGGCGCCGGGCTTCACCGTGCGCAGGTCGATCGCGCCGGTCTCGTCGGTGAGCAGGCGCGCCGCGCCGTAGAAGTTCTGATCCACCGGCGCGTGCTCGTCGTCATTCGGATGGATGTAGCGTCCGGCGCCGTTCGCCTGCCAGATCTCGACCACCGAGCCGCCCACCGGCGTGCCGTCCTCGTCCACGATGCGCAGCCTGAGGTGCATCAGCTGGCCGATCGCCTGCCTGTCGCCGTGGCCGGCGATGTCGCCGCCGAGCAGCTTCACGCGCTTGGCGACTTCGGCGGGGCCGGTGAGCTCGGAGAGTGTCAGCGCCCGCTTGATGAGCGGCTGCTTCGGGTTGCGCCAGGGGGTCTGCGGATAGCCGGGAACGATGCGGATCGGCTGGGTGCGCTCGTTGCGCGGTGCGATCACGTAGCTCATCGTTGACAGCCTAGCGCCCGATAGTTGATGATGTCAACTATGGCCGGGGTGACGCTGTGCGAGTGTTTCGCGCGCGACGGGCTGCAGCACGAGCCCGCCTTCGTGCCCACGGCCACCAAGCGCGCGCTGATCGAGGGCTTCGCCGCGCTGGGCTTCCGCCGCATCGAGGCGACTTCCTACTCCAACCCGAAAGTGGTGCCGCAGTTCGCCGACGCGAGCGAGCTGCTCGAGTCGCTGCCGCGGCGCGAAGGCACCTTCTACAAGGCCACCTGCGCGAATCCGCGCGCGGTGGAGCGCGCCCTCGTCGACCTCGACGCCGGCTTCGGCGTCAACGAGATCAGCCTGCTGGTCTCGGCCACCGAGGCGCACACCCAGAAGAACCTCAAGCGCACGCGAGCCGAGCAGTGGGCAAACGTCAAAGAGATGGTGGCCAGGGCCGGCGAGCGCTTTCGCCTGGTGGGCACCGTGTCGGTCGCCTTCGGCTGCCCATTCGAGGGCCGCGTGGACCCGGGCGTGGTCGCAGAGGACGTGGCGCGCTTTGCGGCGCTCGGGGTCACGCACGTCGCGCTCGGGGACACCACAGGCCTTGCCACGCCGAAGTCGGTCGCGGCCATGGTCGGGCGCATGCCGCGCGGCGTCACGCTCATCGCGCACTTCCACGACACGCGCGGCACGGGCCTTGCCAACTACGTCGCCGCGTACGAGGCGGGCGTGCGCTTTTTCGATTCGTCCTTCGGCGGCGTCGGCGGCCACCCCGCCAAGGTGAAGTACGGCGGCGGCCACACCGGCAACGTGTGTACCGAGGACCTGGTGAACCTCTTCGAAGCCATGGGCATCGGCACCGGCATCGATCTGGACGGCTTGATCGCGACGGCGGCGTATTGCGAGCAGGTGCTCGGCCGCGAGCTGCACGGCCACGTCACGCGCAGCGGACTGTCCCGTTGATCTGGGTCGTCGGCGCGACCGCGCTCGCCGCGGGACTGCTCGTCGGCCTGACGGGCATCGGCGGCGTGCTGCTGGTGCCGGTGCTCACCGGGGTCGCCGGCGTGCCCCTCGAGCACGCAATCGCCGCGTGCATGCCCGCGCTGCTGCTCGCCGGGCTCTACGCCGCATTCGTCCATCTGCGCCGCGTGCGGCTGCCGGCGCGCCCGCTGTCGGCACTCTGCCTCGCGGCCGCCGCCGGCGCAGCCCTCGGCGCGGCGACGCTCGACCGGCTGCCCGATACCGGCGTGCGCCTGTTCGTCGCGGCGCTCGCGCTCGCATCGGGCGCGCACGCCTTGCTCGCGCCGCCGGTTGCCGGCGGGCGCGTTCCCGGCGCTGCGCCGCTCGCATTCCTGGGACTGGCCGTGGGCTACGGCTCGGCGATCTCCGGCACGGGCGGCCCGGTGATGCTGATCCCGATCCTGCTCGCGCTGCGCACGCCCGTGCGCGAGGCCATCGCGCTCGGCGTCGCCGCAGGCTTGCCGATCACCGTGGCGGCGTCGACGGTCTACGGCGCGGCGGGCCGCATCGACATTCACCTCGCGCTTACGCTCGCGGCCCTGCTCATCGCCGGCACCTGGGCGGGCGCGCGGCTCTCGGCCCGGTTCTCCGGCCGCGCGCTCACCGCGGCAGTCGCGTGGACGCTCGTCGGCGTCGGCGCCTGGTTCGCCTATGCGAGCCTGCGCTAGGGAAGCTCTGGACAAGCCGCGGATAAATTATGATGCGCGGCATGAAGCCCCCCTATCGCGCCGACCAGGTCGGCAGCCTGCTGCGGCCGGCCGAGCTCGCCAACGCGCGCAAGCAGTGGAAGCAAGGCGCCCTGGGCGCCGCGCAGCTGAAGGAGATCGAGGATCGCGCCATCCGCGAGGCAGTGCACAAGCAGGAGGCGATCGGCCTCCAGGCCGTGACCGACGGCGAGTTCCGCCGCGACTGGTGGCACCTCGACTTCCTCGAGCAGCTCGACGGCGTGAAGACCATCGCCAATCCCGGCCCGAAGTTCGGCGGCACCGAGGAGCAGCCGCCGATCGCCACCGTGACCGGCAAGGTGGGCTGCTCGCGGCCGATCATGGCCGAGCACTTCGCGTTCCTGAAGTCGGTGGCGAAGGCGACACCCAAGTTCACCATTCCGTCGCCCTCGATGCTGCACTTGCGCGGCGGCCGCAACGCGATTGCCAAGGACGCCTATCCGGACATGGAGGAATTCTGGCGCGACGTCGCCGCCGCCTACCGCAAGGCGATCGCGCACCTCGCCAAGGCCGGCTGCACCTACCTGCAGCTCGACGACACCGCCTTTGCCTACCTCTGCGACCCGAAGATCCAGGAGAACTGCCGCCGCAACGGCGACGACCCGGCGAAGCTGCCGCAGCGCTACGCCGACACCATCAACGCCGCGCTCGAGGACAGGCCCGCGGGCATGACGGTGACGATGCACACCTGCCGTGGCAACTTCAAGAGCGCCTGGGTGGCCGAGGGCGGCTACGACCCGGTGGCCAAGGCGATGTTCTCGGCGGACGTGGACGGCTTCTTCATGGAGTTCGACTCGGCGCGCGCCGGCACCTTCGAGCCGCTGCGCGCACTGCCGAAAGGCAAGAAGGTGGTGCTCGGCCTGGTGACCACCAAGGTCGGACAGATCGAGGACAAGGCGATGCTGAAGCGCCGCATCGAGGAGGCAGCGAAATTCGTGCCGCTGGAGAACCTGTGCCTGTCGCCGCAGTGCGGCTTTTCCAGCACGCACCACGGCAACGTGCTGTCGCAGGACGATCAATGGAAGAAGCTCTCGCTGATCGTCGAGGTCGCGCGCGAGGTGTGGGGCTCGGCCTGAGGCCCGGCGCATGGCGCGAGCACTGATGGGTCGTCCGGGGCGCGCAGGGATGCGCGCGCTGGCCCTCGCCTTAGCGGCACTCTTCGCCTGGCACGGCGCCGCACCGGCGCAGCCGCGCGCGGTCGTGCCGCGCGGCGAGCTCGACGCGGAGGAGCGCGCGACCATCGCGCTCTTCGAGCGCGCGCGCGACTCGGTGGTCTACATCAGCACGCGGCAGCAGGTGCGCGACATCTGGTCGCGCAACGTGTATTTGGTGCCGCGCGGCACCGGCTCGGGCTTCGTCTGGGACAACGCGGGGCACGTCGTCACCAACTTCCACGTCATCCAGGGCGCGAGCGCGGCGACCGTGCGCCTCGCCGACGGGCGCGACCTTCCTGCGGCGCTCGTCGGCGTAAGCCCGGCGCACGACATCGCGGTGCTGCGCATCACGGTGAAGGTGAAGCCGCCGCCGCCGGTGCCGCTGGGCACGAGCGAAGACCTGCGCGTCGGCCAGAAGGTCTACGCCATCGGCAATCCCTTCGGCCTGGACTGGTCGCTCACCACCGGCATCGTCTCGGCGCTGGACCGGTCGCTCCCCACGGAGCGCGGCATCAACATCGAGCACCTGATCCAGACCGATGCCGCCATCAACCCCGGCAACTCGGGCGGGCCGCTGCTCGATACCGCGGGGCGACTGATCGGCATGAACACCGCGATCTACAGCCCCTCGGGCGCCTCGGCCGGCATCGGCTTCGCGGTGCCCGCGGACACCATCAACCGCGTCGTGCCGCAGCTCATCCGCACCGGCAAGTACGCGCGCCCGGTGCTCGGGGTCGAGGCCGACGAGGGCGTCAACCAGCGCCTCGCGCGCGTGCTCAAGATCCGCGGCGTGGTGATCCTGAAGGTCACACCGAACTCCGCGGCGGCCAAGGCGGGCTTGCGGGCCGCCACCGTCGCGCCGGACGGCAGCCTCACGCCCGGCGACATCATCGTCGAGATCCAGGGCCAGGCCGTGGACAGCGTCGGCAAGCTGATCGGCCGGCTGGACGACTTCAAGGTCGGCGACACCGTGCGCCTCGGGATTCTGCGCAACGGCGCGAAGATCGAGGTGCGGGCGACGCTCCAGGCCGGGAACTGAGGGCGGCCGGCGCGGGACTTGCGCTACCTGCGCCGCGCGCGCGCCTTCGGGCCCTTTCTCAAGCCGGCGGGCTTGAGCACGAAATCG
>DASTHP010000097.1:0-7325 GCA_035718125.1 Burkholderiales bacterium
GGCACTGGCGCGCGAGGTGGCGGCGGCCGCCGGGGGCGCGCTCGGCGCGCTGACGCCGCTCGGCGCGCCGCGGGCCTTCACGCTGCGGCGGCTGACGGCCCGCGCCACGGTCGCCGCGCGCGTGGCCCTGGTGGGCGACGCGGCGCACGTCGTGCATCCGCTCGCCGGGCAGGGCGCGAACCTCGGCCTGCAGGACGCACGGCAGCTCGCGGCCACGCTCGCCGCGCGCGAGCCGTGGCGCGATCCGGGCGAGCTGCGGCTGCTGCGCCGCTACGCGCGCGCGCGGGCGGGCGATGCGATGGCGATGCAAGCCGCGGTGCATGGCCTGCATCGCCTGTTCGGCGCCAGGGCGGCGCCATTGGCGTGGCTGCGCAATGCCGGATTGAACTTGACCGACCGCCTCCCGGTCATAAAGAACCTCCTCATCCGCCAGGCGATGTCCTGATGTCGAAGCTCCTTGCCGCATTCGCCCTGCTCGCCGCCGCCGCGGGCGCCATTGCCGACGAGGCGAAGATCCGCCGCATGGTGGAGTCCAAGCTCGGCGGCGTGAAGGTGGAGGGCGTGCAGCCGGCGCCGCTGCCGGGCTTCTTCGAGGTGCGCTTCACCTCGCGCGAGGGCCCGCAGATCGTCTACACGGACGCCGAGGCGACCCACATCTTCGTCGGCGAGCTGATCGAGGCGCGCACCAACCGCAATCTCACCGAGGAACGGCTGCGCAAGCTCTCGGCGATCAGCTTCGACAAGCTGCCGCTCGAGCTGGCGGTGAAGGTGCAGCGCGGCAACGGCAAGCGCGTGCTGGCGATCTTCTCCGATCCCTACTGTCCGGCGTGCCGGCAGTTCGAGCAGACGCTCGCGCAGATCGAGGACATCACCATCTATTACTTCATGTACCCGGTGATCCGCCCCGAGCTCGCCGACCATTCGCGCGCCGTATGGTGCTCGCCGGACCGCGGCAAGGCCTGGCTCGAGCTCGCGGCGCGACCCAAGCCGCGCGTGCCGGCCGCCACGGCCGCCTGCGACAGCCCGGTGGAGCAGGTGGTCGACCTGGGCCGCACGCTGGGCGTGTCCTCGACGCCGACCTTGTTCTTCGCCAACGGCGAGCGCATGCGCGGCGGCCTGCCGGCGCCGCAGCTGCGCACCATGCTGGACGAATCCGGGCGCACGGCGGCCGCAAAGAAATAGCGTTGCACCAGGGACTGGCGGGCGCGGGGGCAGACGGGGGCGCGTAGCCCCCTCTTCCTAGCGCCGCGTCGGCAGCGCCTCGCCGCGCGGCCACAGCAACCACAGCCGCCCCTGCTGGCGCATGCGGCCCGCGAGCACCCCGGCCTCGGGCCCGGTTCCCCAGAAGAAGTCCGCCCGCACCGCGCCGCGAATGGCGCCGCCCGTGTCCTGCGCCACGACCAACCGCTCGAGCGGCGCGGGCGAGAGCGGGTAGGTGGTGGCGAGATAGACCGGCGCGCCGAGCGGCACGTGCTGCGGGTCCACGGCAATGCTGTAGCCGCCCTCGAGCGGCACGCCCATCGCGCCGAGCGGCCCGCCCGTTGCGGGGAGCTCGCGGAAGAAGACGTAACTCGGGTTCTGGTTGAGGGCTTCCTGGTAGCGATCCGGATTCGCCGCGGCCCAAGCCTTGATGCTCTGCATCGAGGCCTGCTCGAGCGTCATCTCGCCGCGCTCGACGAGATAGCGGCCGAGCGAGCGATACGGATGGCCGTTGTGCTCGGCGTAGCCGAGGCGGATGCGCTCGCCCGTCTCCAGCCGGACCTGGCCCGAGCCCTGGATCTGCAGGAAGAACAGCTCCACCGGATCCGCCACCCAGGCGATCACCGGCGCGCCGAACGCGGGCCCGCGCGCGTCGATCTCGCCGCGCGAGTAGTAGGGCTCCAGCCGGCGGCCGTTGAGCCGGCCGCGCAGGCGCAGTCCGCGCAGCTCGGGGTACTGGCCGGCGAGGTCCACCACGATGAGGTCGTCCGGCAAGCCAAAGACCGGACGGGTGAACCGCGTGTTCCGGCTGCGGCTGCCTTCGAGCAGGGGTTCGTAATAGCCCGTCACCAGTCCCTCGCGCGTACCCTCGGGCGCGACCACGGCGTAGGCGGCAAACGCACGCTCGAGGAACGCCCGCGCGGCGGCGTCGTCGCCCGCGGGCAGCACGCGCGCCTCTTCGCAGGCCGTTTTCATGGCGCGTGCGTTCGCGCCGTTGCGGCAGCCGGCGACGAAAGCGCGCACGCTGGCGGCCATCGGGGCGCTGTTCCAGCCCGGCAGCTCTGCGAAAGGCACCGGCTCGTAGCGCGCCTCGGCGCTGGCGGCGGGCTTCGGCGGGCAGGGGCAGGCGCCGGGCGGGACTTGGGCGCAGCCCGCCGCCAGTAGAATCGCCGCAACGAGAACGGAGGCTGGGCGCGCGATGTGGGTCGTCATCCTGGAAATGGCCGTGGCGCTGGCGCTGCTCGCGCTGATCGTCTGGTGGACCTGGCCGAAGAAGCCGCGGGAAGGCGAACGCGACAAGTGACTCAGCCGATGGGGGCGATGGTGAGGTGCTCGGCCGGCTCGCCGCGCTGCACGCGCTCCCACATCGCGATGTAGGCCGCTTCGATGTGCCTGCGGAACCGGTCGGTGTCGAACAGGGGCTGGGTGGCGCGGTTGGCCGCGAGCCTCGCCTTGGTGGCGGCAAGAAATTCCGGTTCCTTCCCGAGGCGGATGGCGAGCGCCACGTAGTCCTCCGGCGAGGCGGCGATCAGCTCGGGCATGCCGATCGCGTGCAGAAGGCTGCCGCCCATGCGCGCGGCGAACGCCTCGCCCGGGCGCGTGACCACGGGAACGCCCGCCCACAAGGCATCGCTCGCCGTGGTGCCAGCGTTGAATGGCAGGGTGTCGAAAAACACGTCCGCGAGCGGCAGGCGCGCGAGGTGTTCCGGGTACTTCACGGTCGGCGCAAACACCAGGCGCTGCGGGTCGATGCAGCGGGCCTGCGCTTCCTTGCGCAGGTTGTCCTGCAGCATTGGATGTTCCGCGTATAGCCACAGCACGCTGCGGGGCACTTCGCGGAGCACCCGCATCCACAGATCAAAGGTGGCCGGCAAGACCTTGGCACTGTTGTTGAAGCAACAGTAGACCACGCCCTCCGGCGGCAGGCGGGCCTCGACGCGGCTGATGGCCCGTGCCGCGGCGCTGCGCTTCGCGTCATTGCACTGGAAGGTATCGGGCAGGCGCACCACTTTCTCGGCGTAGTGGCGCTCCATGCCGGGCGGGATCACGAAGGCGTCCGCAACGAGGTAGTCGTGAAAACCGGTGCCCAGCGTTCCCGGAAAGCCCAGGTAGCTCACCTGCACCGGGCACGGCCGCAGGGCGAAGACCCCCGTGCGCGCGTTCGTGGTATGGCCCATCAGGTCCACCGCGATGTCGATCTGCTGTTCGCGAAGCAAGTGAGCGATCTGTGCGTCGCCCATTTCCTTGACGAGGCTGAAATGCTCGAACGCCCCCTTCACGCGCGCCCCGAGCTGGCTCGCGCCCTGCTCCTCGAGCGCCAGGCCGAAGGTTTCGAAGCGCGAACGGTCGTGCTGCTCCAGCAGGCCGGCGATCAGGTAGGACACGGGGTGGTCCCTGAAGTCCGCGGAAAGGTAGGCGATCCTGATGCGGGGATTGCTGTAGCGCGCCCCTTGCCAGAGCGTCGTTGCCGGCGGCGGAAACATGTGCGTGACGAAGGTGCGCGCGCAGCGCAGCTGGTCTTCTGCGACGTCCGACATCGCCAGTACATCGAGCGGCGGGCCGGCACGCTTGTCTTCGCGAACCGCGCGCAGAACGGCCGCGATATCGGCGTCCACGCCTTCCCAGTTGCAGCGGTGCAGCTTGAGCCAGGCGGCCTGCCCGCGGACAAACGGGTAATCCGCATTGATGCGCAGCGTTTCCTGGAACGCGGCCAGGGCTTCCTCGTCGCGGCCGAGGCGTCGCAGCACTTCGCCCAGCCTGCTGGACGCTTCGGCGTTGCCCGGCTGCAGCGCGAAAACGCGACGAAAGCACTTGAGTGCGTCTTCGTGCTGCAGGAAAGCGCTGTAGAGCAAACCGCTCGCGAACCAGGCGTCGACCAGATCGGGTTCGATCGCCAGCGCCTTGTCCAGGCAGACCCAGGCCTCCCGGTAGCGATGCATGCCGGCAAGCAATGAGCCGCGGTCGCTCCATGCCATGGGATTGCGCGGCTGCAAGGCGATCAACGTGTCGCTGGTCGCCAATGCCTCCTCGAGCTTCCCCTGCCCCGACTGCGCCTTGGCGAGGTTGAAAAGCGCTCCGATATGGTTCGGCGCCTGCGCCAGGATCCGCCGGCAATCGGCTTCCGCTTCCGCATGCCGCTTCGTCGCCATGAGCGCGCCGGAGCGGTTGAACATCACGCTTGGATCTCCGTGGCTGAGCTCCACCGCCCGGTCCAGGTCCCGCATGGCCTCTGCCGTGCGCCCAAGGAGCTTCAGGAGGTTGGCGCGATTGTTGAGCGCGGGCACGTAGTCGGGCTTCAAGGCGAGCGCGCGCTCGAGCAGCGGCAGGGCCTCCGCCATGCGTTCCATGCCGGCGAGCGTGTCGGCAAGGTTGTTGAGCGCCTCGACGTGGTTGGGATCGATGGCGAGCGCTTGCTGATAGGCCTTGACCGCGGCCGCGTTCCGGCGCAGCGCAGCCAGCAGTTCGGCACGGTGGAAATGCAGTTGTGCGATGCCGGGGCTGCCGGCAAGCGCGCGTTCCACGAACTGCAGCGCGGCGTCGAAGCGCCCCCGCTGGGCGTTCAGTACGCTCAGCCGGTACAGCACTTCGGCATTGCCGCTGTCGACGCGCAGGGCGTCCTGGTAGAGCCGCTCCGCTTCAGCCAGGTTGCCGGCCTGGTGTGCGGCCGTGGCGCGCTCGAGCGCGCCACGCATATTGCCCGCCTGCATGCTCACGCGCTCAGTGCAGCACGCGCGGCACCGACAGCGTGAACTCCGGGATCGGCGCCTCGAACCGCGTGCCGTCCTCCGCCACCATCTGGTAGCTGCCGCGCATGGTGCCCACCGGCGTGGCGATCGAGGTGCCGCTGGTGTACTCGAAGCTCTCGCCCGGCCGCAGCACCGGCTGCGCGCCCACCACCCCAAGTCCGCGCACTTCCTGCACCAGCCCCTGCGCGTCGGTGATGATCCAGTGGCGGCTGATGAGCTGCGCGGTCACGCTCCCCGGGTTGCGGATGGTGATCGTGTAGGCGAAGACGTAGCGGCCGGCGCCCTCGTCGGACTGCTCGGCGAGATACTGCGTGGCCGTGCTCACCGCGATGTCGTAGCGCTTCTCCTGGCCCATGCGCGCATTGTAAACTCGCCTCGTCATGACGATCCGCATCGCGCCCAGCATCTTGTCGGCGGACTTCGCCCGGCTGGGCGAGGAAGTGCGTGCGGTCGAGGCGGCCGGCGCCGACGTGCTGCATTTCGACGTCATGGACAACCACTACGTGCCCAACCTCACCGTGGGGCCGCTGGTGTGCGCGGCGTTGAAGCCCCACGTGCGCATGCCGATCGACGTGCACCTGATGGTCAAGCCGGTGGACCGCATCATCCCGGACTTTGCCAAGGCGGGCGCCGCCCTCATCAGCTTCCACCCCGAAGCCTCCGAGCACGTCGACCGCACCATCGCCCTGATCAAGGAACAGGGCTGCAAGGCGGGGCTGGTGCTCAACCCGGCGACGCCGCTCGCCTGCCTCGATCACACGCTCGCGAGCCTCGACCTGGTGCTGCTGATGTCGGTGAACCCGGGCTTCGGCGGCCAGCAGTTCATCCGCGCCGTGCTGCCCAAGATCGCCGAGGTGCGCAAGCGCATCGACCGGCTCGGCCGCGACATCTGGCTCGAGGTGGACGGCGGCGTCAAGGTCGACAACATCGCCGAGATCGCGGCCGCCGGCGCCGATACCTTCGTCGCCGGCTCGGCGATTTTCGGCTCGAAGGACTATGCCGCGACCATCCGCGACATGCGCGCGCGCATCGCCGCCCCGCGCGCGGCCGCGTGATATATTGGCGGCGCCGTGACTTCCCTCTCTCCGCAGAACGGGCTTTTCCGCTGGCTCAGCTGGCGCCCCTGGCGCCGCTAGACACTCGCGCGCCCCGTGCGGCCCGGCGGCGCGTTCCTCCAGAGCCGCGAGGCAGTTCCCCCAGGTAGGTAGTCAGGCAGTCAGCAGCAGCGGAGAACGTGACATGAACGAGCTCGAGTTCCAGCAGCTCGCGCAGCAAGGCTATACCCGCATTCCGGTGTTGGCGGAAGCGCGCGCCGACCTCTATACGCCGCTCGCCGTGTACCTCAAGCTTGCCGGCGGCCCCTACAGCTACCTGCTCGAGTCGGTGGTGGGCGGCGAGCGCTTCGGGCGCTATTCCTTCATCGGGCTGCCCTGCGCGGAGCGCATCGAAGCGCGCGGCGGCTCGGTGCGGCGGCTGCTGCGCGATGCGCGCGGCGCCGACGTCTGCCTGGAGGAAGTGCAGGGCGACCCCTTCGAATACGTGCGCGCCTACCTCAAGCGCCACCGCGTGGCCCCGGCGCCGGGGACGCTCAAGTTTCCAGGCGGGCTGGCGGGCTACTTCGGCTACGAAACGGTCCGACATGTGGAGCCGACCGCATTGGGCGGCGCGAAGGCCGATGCGCTCGGCACGCCGGACATGCTGCTGCTGGTCTCGGACGAGCTGGCGGTCGTGGACAACGTGCTCGGCAAACTGCACCTGGTGGTGTATGCCGACCCGCGCCAGCCGGATGCTTACCGCGCGGCGCGCGAGCGGCTCGAGCGACTGCGCGCGCGGCTTGCCACACCGTTGCCGCAGGGCCTGGTGCTCGCGCAGCCGCGCGAGGAGGCCACGCCGGCGCCGCTGGCGTGCTCCTTCACCGAAGGCGACTTCCTGGCCGCCGTGCGCCGCGCGAAGGAGTACGTGTTCGCCGGCGACTGCATGCAGGTGCAGGTCTCGCAGCGCACGAGCCGCGAGTTCCGCGCGCCCCCCATTGCTCTCTACCGCGCGCTGCGCAGCCTCAACCCCTCGCCCTACATGTTCTATTTCGACTTCGGCGACCACCATGTCGTCGGCGCCTCGCCCGAGATCATGGTGCGCGTGGCGGGGGACCGCATCACGCTACGCCCGATCGCGGGCACGCGACCGCGCGGGGCGAGCCCGCAGGAGGATGCGCGCATCGCCGAGGAGCTGCTGGCCGACCCCAAGGAGCGCGCCGAGCACGTGATGCTGATCGACCTCGGCCGCAACGACGTCGGCCGCGTCGCCGCCACCGGCAGCGTCCAGGTGACCGAGAAGATGGTGGTCGAGCGCTACTCGCACGTCATGCACATCGTCTCCAAC
>DASTHP010000098.1:0-14257 GCA_035718125.1 Burkholderiales bacterium
TTTTCCCGGCCCTGACCCCGGTTTTTCCGACCCCGCTTCTCCACTTCCGCGAGCTTGCGCGCCAGGTCGTCGGTGGTGAACACGCCGCGCTGGATCATGGTCTGGGTGAGCGAGATCACCCAGCGGTCGTAGTAGCCCATCTTGTCGTAGTCGGCAGGCGGCAGCGCCTCGATGTTCTTGCGCAGCTCGTCCACCGTCATGCGCTTCTTCATGCCCGTCACGCCGATGAGCAGCATCATCATCGCGTCCACGCGCAGCTCCCACTCGTCGTAGGCGTGCTCGCTGCGCTTGACCTTGCCGGCGGGAAGCCCGCCCATGTCGTGGTGGCTGCGTTCGATCACGCCCGGAATCCTACAGCAGGTCGCGGCGCACCATGGCGTGGATGCCCTTGTTGCCGTCCACCAGCTGCGTCACGTGCAGGTCGCAGGCGAGGCTGCAGAATACATAGGCCTCGGCCGGCTTCCAGCCCTTCATCTCCACCAACCACGCGATCATGTCGCGCAGCGCTTGCTTGGCGGCGTCGTCCAGGTCTTCGTTCAGACCGATCGTGATGTAGTGCGTCGGCGTGATGGCTCGCGGCATGGCGAGCCTTTTCTTGTGCACCACGAGCTCGAAGGTGCCCTTCAGGCAGGTCTCCAGCGCCGTGAGGCACACTTCCCCGTCGCCCTGCACCGCGTGGCCGTCGCCCGCCGAGAACAAGGCGCCCGGCACGAACACCGGCAGGAAGAGCGAGGTCCCCGGCACGTACTCCTTGCAGTCGACGTTGCCGCCGTACTCGCGCGGCTCGACGGACGACACGCGCCCGTACTCCGGGCGCGGCGACGTGGCGAGGATGCCGAAGAAAGGCTGCAGCGGGATCGTCGGCCCCCAGGCGAGCTTGGCGGTCATCGCCTTGCGGTCTATCGGGATGACACGCGCCTGGAACTCGGGAAAGTCCTCCGGCAGCGTGCCGCGCAAGGGACGGATGATGTTCCAGCCCCAGTCGGCGGTGAGCTCGATCGCCTTGATGCGCACTTCCAGCGTGTCGCCCGGCATGGCGCCTTTCACCGCCACCGGCCCGGTGAGGATGTGCGGCCCGAGCTCGGGCTTGAGCTTGGTGGCGATCTCGTGATGCACGTCGCTGTAGAGCTTGCGATCGGGCGCCACGGCGGTCCAGCCCGAGACTGTGTCCACCACCACCGTGTCGCCCGAATCGACTTCCAGGCGCGGCGGCAGCTTGGCATCGAAGTAGCCCCAGTGCACGTTCTCCAGCGACGGGTCGAGACGGTGTTGCTTTGCCATGGCGCTCTCCTAGACCTGGACCGAATAGCCGCCGTCCACAGGGATGGCGGTGCCGTTGACGAATGCCGAGCCCGGGCCAGCGAGGAACACGGCAATCGCCTCGAAGTCCTCGGGCCGGCCCCAGCGCCCGGCGGGCGTGCGCTTGAGCACGTTCTCGTTCAGCCCGGGCACCTGCGCGCGGGCGCTTACCGTGAGATCGGTGTCGATCCAGCCCGGCAGGATCGCGTTGACCTGGATGTTGTCCTTCGCCCAGGCGGTGGCGAGCGCCTTGGTCATCTGCACGAGGCCGCCCTTGCTCGCGGCATAGGCCACGGCAAACGGCGCGCCGAAGATGGACAGGATCGAGCCGATATTGATGATCTTGCCGCCCCCGGCACGCTTGAAGTGCGGATAGGCGGCGTGCGCGCAGGTGAAGGCGCTGGTCAGATTCGCGTCCACCACCTTGTGCCAGTCCACGAGCGTGTAGTCCTGCGGCGGCTTGCGCAGCGCGATGCCGGCATTGTTGATGAGGATGTCCAGGCGCCCGAGCCGCCGCGCGCTTTCCTCGATCAGTTCCCGGCAGGAGGCTTCCTGCGTCACGTCGGCTTCGATGGCGAGGGCGCGCGCGCCGAGCGACTCGAGGCCGCGCACCGCGTCGGCGCTCTTCTTGGCGTTGCGTCCGGCCACCACGATGGCCGCGCCCGCCTTCGCCAGCCCGCGCGCCATTCCCAGCCCGATGCCGCCGTTGCCGCCGGTGACGATCGCCACCCGGCCCTTGAGATCGAAATGCTCCATGTCAGTGCCCTCGTGCCACGCCCAGGTGCTGGTCCAGGATCTCGGGCGCCGTCTCGAGTTCCGCGGGCGTGCCCTCGAACACGAAGCGCCCGGCCGAAACGACGTAAAGGTAGTCCGCCACCGACATCGCCAGCGCGAAATTCTGCTCTACGAGCAGGACGGCATGCCCGTGCTCGCGCAGCTTGCGCATGATCTGCCCGACCTGCTGCACGAGCTTCGGCGACAGGCCTTCGGAGGGCTCGTCCATCAGGATCAGCTCGGGATTGGCCATCAGCGCGCGTCCCACCGCGAGCATCTGCTGCTCGCCGCCCGAAAGCGCGCCGCCCGGATGCTGGATGCGCTCGGCGAGCTGCGGGAACTCCGCCAGCACTGCGTCCAGGTTCCAGCGGCCCGCGCGTGGACGCGCCAGGCCGCTCGTCGGCAGCAGCAGGTTCTCGCGCACCGACAGCGAGCGAAAGATGCGGCGCCCCTGCGGCACCAGCGCGATGCCCGCCTGCGCGATCGCATAGGGTTGCCGGCCGCGCAGCGATGCGCCCTTGAAGCGGATCTCGCCTTCGCGCGGCGGCGTGAGGCCGGCCACCGAGCGGATGAGCGTGGTCTTGCCCATGCCGTTCCTGCCCAGGATCGCCACCACCGCGCCCTCGCGCAGCTCGAGCGACAGGCCCTGCAGCACGTAGCTGTCGCCGTAGTACGTGTGAATATCGCGTACGGAAAGGAGCGCTTCAGCCATGGCCGAAATACACCTCGCGCACTTCCGGGTTGGCGCGCACTTCGTCGGGCGTGCCCTCGAGGATCACCTGCCCCTGGTGCAGCACGGTGACGCGGTCGGCGAGGCCGAGCGCCACGTCCATGTCGTGCTCGATCATCACCAGCGTGATGTCGCGCGGCAGCGCCGCGATCATCTTCGAGATGCGCTGGCGCTCGCTGGGCGACAGGCCCGCGCAGGGCTCGTCCAGGAACAGCACCTTGGGGTGCGTATTGAGCGCCAGCGCCAGTTCGAGCTGCCGCCGCTCGCCGTAGGACACGAGCTTCACCAGCCAGTCGGCGCGTCCCGCGAGTCCCACCGCCTCCAGGCCCGCGAGCGCCTGGCGGCGCACTTCGCCGAAGGCCTCGACCGGGCGGTGCATCACCCACTTGCGGCGGTCGGTGCCGACGATGGCGAGCGCGAGGTTCTCCAGCAGCGTCAGCTCCGGGAACACGTTGGTGATCTGGAAGGTGCGCCCCATGCCGAGCGCGGTGCGCCGGTGCTCCGGGTCGTGCGTCACGTCGCGCCCGAACAGCGCCACGCGCCCGCTGGTTGGCCTGAGCGTGCCGGTGATGCAGTGAAACAGCGTCGTCTTGCCCGCGCCGTTCGGGCCGATGAGCACGCGCCGCTCGCCGGCCGCGACCGCGAGCGAGACGCCGTTCACCGCGGCCAGCCCGCCGAAAAGCTTGGCGACGTTGTCCGCCTCGATGGCCTTCTCAGCCATGGTCCTTGCCCGAGAACCGCGCGCGCAGCCGGCCGGCGAGCCCGACCAGGCCCTGCGGCGCCCACAGCACCGTGGCGATGAACACCACGCCCATGATGGCGTGGTGCATCTCGACGAAGCTCGACACCCAGTTGCGCAGGCCGAGCACCACGCCCGCGCCGATGAAGGGCCCGACGATGGTGCCGGTGCCGCCGACGATCGCCATCAGCGCCGCCTCCACCGAGACCGGGAACGAGGCGGCGACCGGGTTGACGAACTTGTTGTAGTAGACGTAGAGCACGCCCGCGAAGCTCGCCAGCGCGCCCGAGAGCGCGAACGCCGCATACAGGTGCAGGCTGGTGCGGTAGCCCAGGCTCTGCATGCGCGTCTCGCTCGCTTTGATGCCGCGCAGGCCCAGGCCGAACGGCGAGCGGATGAGCAGGCGGTAGCCGAGGCCGCACAGGATCACCGCGGCCAGCACCACGTAGTAGTACTGCGTGTGCGAGGTGATGGCGAAGCCGCCGAGCGCCGGGAACGGCACGTTGGTGACGCCGTTGTCGCCGCCGGTGAACGAGGACCAGCGGTGCGCCACGCCCCAGACCACGTAGCCGAAGGCGATGGTGATGAGGATGAAATACACCCCGCGCGTCCTCACCGCGAGTCCGAAGACGAGCGCGAGCAGCGTCCCGGCAAGGATGCCCGCGGGCGCGGCCAGCATCGTCGGCACACCGTAGCGCACCTGCAGGATCGCCACCGTGTACGCCGACACGGCGAAAAACGACGCGTGCGTGAGCGAGAACAGACCCGCCTGCCCGAGCAGCAGGTCCACCGAGAGCGCGAGCAGGCCGAAGATGTACATCTGCGTCACCAGGCCGGTCCAGAACGGGCCGCCCGCGAACGGCAGCGCGAGCGCTGCGCCCAGCGCGACGGCGGCGAGAACGGCGCGGGGTCGGTCCACGCTCAGTACTCCCGGCCGAACAGGCCGCGCGGCCGGAACAGCATCAGCAGCGCGATCGGCCCGAACAGCACGAAGTAGGAGAACTCGGGGAGCAGCCAGCGCCCGTAGGCGTCGAGCAGCCCCACGATCAGGGCGCCGATCATCGCGCCCTCGAGACTGCCGAGGCCGCCGACGATCACCACCACCAGCGCGTAGACGAGGATTTCCCACTCCGCGCCCGGGTACAGCGTGAGGAACGCGCCGCCCGCCACGCCCGCCAGGCCGGCGAGGAACGAGGCAAGGGCCGAGACCATCACGAACAGGCGGTCGACGTTGATGCCGGTGGCGTTGACCTGCTCGCGGTCGTCCACGCCTGCGCGCACCACCGCGCCGAGCTGCGTCTTCTTGTACAGCAGCCACAGCAGCGCGCCGACGGCGACGCCGAGGAAGATCAGCACGAAGCGGTATTTCGGGTAGTAGATGTCCCCGGGCAGCACCACCGCGCCCTTGAGGAACGGCGGCGCCGGCACCATGAGGTTGTCGCCGCCCCAGAATTGCAGTGCGACGTCGCCGAGGACGAAGGCCACGCCCACCGTGAGCAGCACCTGCGCGAGGTGGTTCTCGCCCGTGCGGCGGATGAGGAAGCGGTCGATGAGATAGCCGAGCACCACGATCGCCGCGCCACCGCCGGCGAGCGCCAGCGCGAAGCTGCCGGTCCTTTCGGCGATCGTCAGGCCGATGTAGCCGCCCAGCAGGTAATAGGCGCCGTGCGCCATGTTCACCACGCGCATCAGGCCGAAGGACAGCGTGAAGCCGCTCGCCAGCAGGAACAGCAGCGCGGCGAGCGACACGCCGTTGATCGCCTGCAGGATGGCGCTGGTCATCGCGGCCCCTTGAAATGAAAAGGCGGGCGTCGCCGCCCGCCCTTCCCGGCGCTCATCCGCTCAGCGCTTGTACGGACCGCGCGCCAGGAACTCCTTGGGGTCGAAGGTCCAGAACTGCGACACGCCCTCGTAGGTCTTGACGGGCACGTTGGTGAGGACCTCGCCCAGCACCGGGTGCTTGATCTTCTGGATCTTCGAGATGTAGACGTTCTGGATCGGGTTGTCGTAAGCATCGAGCTTCAGCGGCCCGCGCGGTCCCTTGATGCTCACCGCGCGCATCGCCTTCAGGAACGCGGCGCGATCCTCGACGTTGCCCTTGATCGAGTCGATCGCGGTCTTGGTCCACAGGCCCGCCGAGTAGGCGGATTCGCCGAACCAGGACGGCAGGCGCTTGTAGCGCTTGGCGAACTCGGTGGTGAAGGCGATGTTCTCGGGCGTCTGCAGGCCGGCGGCGTAGTTGAGCGAGTTGCCGATCAGGCCGATGGCGCGGTCGTCCATCTGCGGCAGCACGTCCTGGTGCATCCAGTAGCCGCCGTAGATCTTCTTCTTCTTGTCCATGCCAAAGTTGAACCAGGCCTCGAACAGGCGCACGCGGTCCGGGCCCACCACCACTGCGGAGACGCCGTCGGTGTCGGCGGGGATCGCGGCGATGGTCGGGCCGTAATCCTTGGTGCCGATCGGGTTCCAGATGATCTTGGCCACCTTGCCGCCGAGCGCGGTGAACGTGCGCACCGCGCCGAGGGTCACTTCATGCCCCCAGGTGTAGTCCTGGCCGATGAAGGTGACGTTGCGCAGCCCGAGCTCCTTGTACATGTACTCGCCCCAGGGATGCCCGATCTGCGACGCCGACACGGCGGTGCGCACCACGGTCGGGGTGCGGTCCCACTTGGTGACCACGTCGGCTCCCGCGGCGTCCATGACGAGCGGCACACCCGTCTCCTTGCTCACCTGCGCGACTGCGGGACCCTCGTGGCCGCAGAGCGGTCCGACGAGGAAATGCACCTTCTCCTGGTGCACGAGGCGCCGCGCCTGGTTGAGCGCCTGGTCCGGGTTGCAGGTGGTGTCGGCGATCACGTACTCGACCTTGCGACCGCCGGCGGTGCGGCCGGCCTGGTCCCAGAACTGGTTCCAGCCGTCGACCATGTCCTTGCCGGGCGTGGCGAGCGGGCCGGTGACGGGCGCCAGCACGCCGATCTTGATCGGGCCGCTCTGCGCATGCGCCACGGCGGCGACGCCCAGGGCCGCGAGCGCGGCGATCGAAGTACGAATCAGGGGATGACGGGGTTGCATGGCGCTCCTCCTCCGGTGCGGGTTGCAACGTTGATATGTGATCACATTATACTGAGCGCCTTAACGCCGCTGTCAATCCGTAATGCGAACAGGCGCTCCCGCCCTCAAGGTCATCCAAGGATCGCTCGCCGGCATCGCGCCGGTGGAGAGCGGCACGCTCGGCCAGCGCGTCTACCAGGGACTGCGCGACTACTTGATGGCGGGGCAGCTGCAGCCCGGGCGCAAGCTCACGCTGCGCGAGCTCGCCTCGGCGCTCAACGTCAGCCCGATGCCGGTGCGCGAGGCGGTGCGGCGGCTCGCCGCCGAAGGCGCCCTGGAGATGCTGCCCAATCGCCGCATCCGCGTGCCGCTGATGACCAAGGCGCGCTTTCGCGAGTTGTTGCGCATCCGCGTCGCGGTCGAGGGCCTCGCGGTGGAGGAGGCCGCGCGGCGCATTCGCGGCGAGGACGTGGACCGCATGGAGGAGCTGAACCGCCAGTTCGCCGCCGAGATGCAGCGCCGGCAGGCCGACGGCGTGAAGCTCTGGCGCATCAACAAGGACATCCATTTCATCATGTACGAGGCTGCGGGCATGCCCAACCTCCTGCCGATGATCGAAGGCCTGTGGCTGCGCATCGGCCCGGTGCTGCACCTGAGCCTGCGGGAGCGCGCGAACGCGAACGCGCGCGGGCGCAATCCGGCCCCGGACTGGCACAAGCGCTTGATCCTCGGCCTGCGCCGGCGCGACGCGGCGGCCGCGCGCCGCGGCCTGGTGGGCGACATGACCAGCGCCGGCGACCAGATCCTCGCCGAGGGTAACCTTCCGGACTGACGGCGATGAGCGAGACCGACCTGCGATTCGGCAGCAACCGCGGCGCGGCGCGCAGCGAGGACGATCCGCTGCTGCGCGGCACCGGCCGCTACACCGACGACCTGCGCCAGCCGGGCCTCGCGCATGGCGCGTTCCTGCGCTCGCCGCGCGGCCACGCCGCGATCCGCGGCATCGACACAGCGGCCGCGCGAAAGCTGCCCGGCGTGATCGCGGTGATCACGGGCGCCGACCTCGCCGCGGCGGGCCTGGGCAGTATCCCGCCCGCGGTGCTGCTCCCGGGGCGCGGCGGCAAGCCGATGTTCGGGCCGCCGATCCCGGTGCTCGCCGCCGGTCGCGTGCGCTACGTGGGCGAGCCGGTGGCGCTGGTGGTGGCCGAGAGTGCGGCGCAGGCGCTCGATGCCGCCGAGGCGCTCGAGGTGGACTACGAGGAGCTGCCGGCGGCGGCGGACGTCGAGCGCGCGCTCGCGCCCGGCGCGCCCCTGCTCCACCCGGAAGCCCCGGGCAACGTCTCCCTGGACTGGGAGCACGGCGACGCCGCAGCAGTGGATGCCGCCTTTGCGCGCGCCGCACACAAGGTGGGCGTGCGCCTCGCCGACCCGCGGGTCGCGCCCTCGGCGCTCGAGCCGCGCGCGGCGACCGGCGCCTGGGATGACAAGACCGGGCGCTACACGCTCACCGCCTCGACGCAGGGCGTGGCGCTGGTGCGCAAGGTGCTTGCGGAAAGCGTGTTCAAGTGCGCGCCGGAAAAGATCCGCGTGCTCACGCACGACGTCGGCGGCGGCTTCGGCATGAAGACGCAGCCCTATGCCGAGTACGCGGCGCTGCTGCACGCCGCGCAGCGCTGCGGCCGCCCGGTGCATTGGTGCGCGAGCCGCCTGGAGAGCTTTCTCGCCGACACGCACGGCCGCGACGGCGTGCTGGAGGGCG
Source organism: Burkholderiales bacterium (assembly GCA_035718125.1). Lineage (GTDB taxonomy): Bacteria > Pseudomonadota > Gammaproteobacteria > Burkholderiales > SG8-39 > JAABQT01. The sequence goes on from DASTHP010000098.1 coordinate 8,353, forward strand.
AGCTCGCGCTCGACGGTGGCGGGCGCTTTCTCGCGCTGCGCGCGCGCACGCGCGTCGGCATCGGCGCCTACGCCTCGACCTTCGCGGCGATCGTCGCCACCAACAACACCAAGAACTGCCTGTCCAGCGTGTACCGCATCCCCGCGATCCACACGAGCGTGAAGATGGCACTGACGAATGCCGCGCCACTTGGCCCCTATCGCGGCGCGGGCCGGCCGGAAGCCATCTACCTGGTCGAGCGGCTGATCGACGAAGCGGCCCGCGCGACCGGGATCGATCGCGTCGAGCTGCGCCGGCGCAACCTCATTCCGCCCACCGCCATGCCTTACGCGGCGCCGAGCGGCCAGACCTACGACAGCGGCGAGTTCGAGGCGGTGCTCGACAAGGCGCTGGCGCTCGCAGACTGGAAGGGATTCCCCGCGCGGCGCAAGGCATCCGCGGCCACAGGGCGCTTGCGCGGCATCGGCGTTTGCTGCTTCCTCGAGGTGGCGGGCGGCAGCCCGCTCAATGAAACCGCCGATCTGCGCTTCGAGGCCGATGGCACCGCGGTGCTGCGCACCGGCGCACAGGCGATGGGTCAGGGGCAGATGACCACCCTGCCCCTCATACTCGCGAAGCAGCTGCAGTTGGACGTGCGGCGCGTGCGTATCGTGCAGGGCGACAGCGACGAGGTGCCCGGCGGGCTGCCGACCGTGGCCTCGCGCTCCACCATGATGGTCGGCGGCGCGATGCTCAAGGCGGCGGACGAAGCGATCCGCAAGGGCCGGGATTTCGCCGCGGAGTTGCTCGAGGCCGCGGCCGCGGACATTGAGTACGCGGCCGGCGATTTCCGGGTGGCGGGCACCGACCGCGCCGTAGGCTGGAAGGAGCTGGCGCAGAAGAAGGGCCGGCAGCTCGATACCGTGGCCGCCTTCAGCGCCCCCGAGATGAGCTTCCCGAACGGCTGCCACGTCTGCGAAGTGGAAGTCGACCCCGAAACGGGCGTCGTCAAGGTGGTCGGCTACGCGGCCGTGGACGACGTCGGCCACGTGATCCACGAGACCATCGTCGACGGCCAGATCCACGGCGGCGTCGCCCAGGGACTCGGCCAGGTGTTCGGCGAGCAGGTGGTGTACGGCGAGGACGGGCAGCTGCTCACCGCCTCCTTCATGGACTACCCCATGCCGCGCGCCGACGATTTGCCGATGCTCAAGCTCGGCCACCACGTCGCGCCCTGCACCACCAACCCGCTCGGCGTGAAAGGCGCAGGCGAGTCGGGCGTGGCGGGCTCCATCCCGGCGGGCGTAAACGCGGTGCTCGACGCGCTCGCCGCGCGCGGCGTCACCCACCTCGACATGCCGATGACGCCGCTGCGCGTCTGGCAAGCACTGAACAAAGGGAGGCAAGCATGAACACTTCGGCCAAGGATCTGCGCGTGCTGGTCACCGCGGGCGCCGCGGGCATCGGACTCGCCATCGCGCGCACGTTCCGCGATGCGGGCGCACGCGTCTTCGTCTGCGACATCGACGACAAGGCGCTCGCCACGCTCGACAAGGACATCGGCCGCACCCGCGCCGACGTCGCCAGCCGCGCCGACGTGGACCGGCTCTTCGCCGAGGCGCAGAAGGCGCTCGGCGGCCTGGACGTGCTCGTCAACAACGCGGGCATCGCCGGCCCGACCGGCAAGGTCGAGGACATCGCGCCGGAGGACTGGGACCGTTGCATCGCCATCGACCTCACCGGCATGTTCAATTGCACGCGCAAAGGGATGCCGCTCCTCAAGGCCGCGGGCGGCGGCAGCATCGTCAACCTGTCTTCCGCCGCCGGACGGCACGGCTTTCCGCAGCGCACCCCCTACGCGGCCGCGAAATGGGGCGTGGTCGGCTTCACCAAGAGCATCGCGGTGGAAGCCGGGCCGGACAAGGTGCGCTGCAACGCTATCCTGCCGGGCCTCGTGGAGGGCGAGCGCATCGAGCGCGTCATCGCGGCGAAGGCCAAGGCGCTCGGCGTGCCGCACGAACAGTTCCGTGCGCAGCTCCTCGCCACCACCAGCCTGCACTCCGCGGTCACGGCGCAGAACATCGCCGACATGGCGCTCTTCCTGTGCACCGAAGCGGGCAGCCGCATCACCGGCCAGGCGATCCCCGTGGACGCCGACGTCCGCTACCTCGTCTAGGCCTCACTCAAGGAGATCTCGCATGGCTGCAGCCCAAGGCAAAGTCATCATCACCTGCGCGGTGACGGGGTCGATCCATACCCCCAGCATGTCGCCGCACCTGCCGGTGACGCCGGCGGAGATCGCCAGGGCGGCGATCGGCGCGGCGCAGGCGGGCGCCGCGATCGTGCACCTGCACGCGCGCAATCCGAAGGACGGCAGCCCCTCGCAGGATCCGCAGCTCTTCCACGAGTTCCTGCCGCAGATCGCGGTGGCGAGCGACGTGGTGATCAACCTCACCACCGGCGGCGCCGCGACCATGACGACCGAGGAGCGCCTGCAGCCCGCGCTGCAGCTCAAGCCCGAGGTCGCCTCGCTCAACATGGGCTCGATGAACTTCGGCCTGTACGAGATGCTCGGGCGCTACAAGGACTTCAAGTACGACTGGGAAAAGCCCTATCTCGCCGGGTCCGACGACCGCATCTTCAAGAACACCTTCAAGGACATCGCTTACATCCTGCAGTCGTGCAGCGAGAACGGCACGCGCTTCGAGATCGAGTGCTACGACATCGGGCACCTGTATACCGCGGCGCATTTCGTGGATCGCAAGCTCATCAAGCCGCCCATGCTGATCCAGTCGGTATTCGGCATCCGCGGCGGCATCGGCGCGCATCCCGAGGACGTCATCCACATGAAGCGCACCGCGGATCGCCTCTTCGGCGACGCGTACTACTGGTCGGTGCTCGGCGCCGGCCGCAACCAGATGGCGATTGCCGCCCAGGCAGCGGTGATGGGCGGCAACGTGCGCGTGGGGCTGGAAGACAGCCTCTGGCTCGGGCGCGGGCAGCTGGCGAAGTCGAACGCCGAGCAGGTGGCGAAGGCGAAGCGCATCGTCGAGGAGGTGGGCTTGCAGGTCGCCACGCCGAACGAGGCGCGCGAGATGCTCAAGCTCAAGGGTGCGCGTAACGTCAACTTCTAGGACCGGACCGAAAAAAGGAAATCGCGCATGCCCAAGACCGTCCTCATCACCGGCGCCGGCAGCGGCTTTGGCCGCGGCGCCGCCCTCGAGCTCGCGCGGCGCGGCCACAAGGTGATTGCCGCCGTGCTAAACGAGCAGCAGGCCGCCGAGCTCTCGAAGGCCGAGCCGAAGCTCACCGTCGTCAAGCTCGACGTCACCAAGGCCGGCGACGTGGCCAAGGTCGACCAGTGGGACCTCGACGTATTCATCGCCAATGCCGCCATCGGCCAGACCGGCCCCTTGTCGCTCATTCCGCTGGAGCGGCTGCGCGCGGTGTTCGAGGTCAACGTCTTCGCCACCTTCGCCATCACGCAGCGCGTGGCGCAGGCCATGCGGCGCAAGCGCGCCGGCCGCATCCTCATCGTCTCGTCGATCGGCGGCGTGCGCGCGGGGGTGGGATCGGGACCGTACACGATGACCAAGCACGCCATCCAGGCGTTCGGCACTGCCCTGCGCGCCGAGCTCAGGGCTTTCGGCGTCGACGTCGCGCTCATCAACCCGGGCCCGTACGCCACCGGCTTCAATGACCGCATGGCCAACAACCCGGGCGACTGGTTCGACCGCAAGACCGCCGCGCCCGAGGACGTGGCGGTGATGGATCAACTCCTGCAGCGCATCACCGTCGGCCAGCTGGACCCGGCCGACGTGGTCAAGCGCTACGTAGAGCTGGTCGAGGCCGAGCAGACGGAGCTAGTCAACTTCGTTCCCCCGGACATTGTGCAGCGAATGAGCAAGGCGATGCCCACATCCTAGATATGGAAGTGTTATAAAACAATGAAGTAGGTATAGCGCTTGACGTCGGTCGATCGACCGAATTAGAGTCTCCTGGAGTCGACCATGACCCAGAAGCTCGTCAAGCTCGCAGCCCGCGAGGCCCTCCTCGAAGCCGCAAAAGCTGTCCTTCGCGAACGCGGCTACGCCGCGCTCTCCACCCGAGAAGTGGCCACCGCCGCGGGTGTCCCACTCAGCCAGATCCACTACCACTTCGGCTCCAAGCAAGGGCTGGTGCTCGCGCTGTTCGAGTACCTCGACGCACAACTCCTCGAGCGACAGCAGGCGTTGTTCAGCGATCCGTCCCTCAGTCTCGCCGACCAGTGGGACCGCGCCTGTGCCTACCTGGACGACGACCTCGCCTCGGGCTACGTGCGCGTCATGCAGGAGCTCGCTGCCGCCGGCTGGGCCGATCCGGCCGTCGGCGCCGTCGTGCGCAAGTCGCTGGAGGACTGGATCGACCTCGTCATCGGGCTCGCGCGCCGCTTCGAGCAGCAGTACGGCCGCCTCGGACCCTTCACGCCCGAGGAGGTCGGCGCGCTCGTCTCCAACGCCTTCATCGGCGCGGAGAGCCTCGTGCTCACCGGGCTGGAGAAGAAGGACGTGCCGATCCGGGATTCCCTGCGCCGCATCGGCACGCTGATCCGCAACCTCAAGAGGAGGAACCCATGAGAGCCCTCGGATTTCTGTACGGTGTCGTCAGCTACGCGATCTTTCTCGCCGTCTTCCTGTATGCCATCGGCTTCGTCGGCAATCTGTGGGTGCCGAAGTCGATCGACTCGGGAGTTGCGGGGCCGCTGCTCGAGGCTCTGCTCGTCAACGTCGTCCTGCTCGGACTGTTCGCAGTCCAGCACAGCGTCATGGCGCGCCCGGCGTTCAAGCGGTGGTGGACGCGCTTCGTCCCCCACCCCGTCGAGCGCAGTACCTTCGTGCTGCTGGCGAGCCTGCTGCTCGCCCTGCTCTTCTGGCAATGGCGCCCGATGCCGGCGGTGGTCTGGAGCGTGCAGGATCCGGCGGCACAGGCCGGCTTGCATGTGCTCTTCGCCCTGGGATGGCTGATCGTGCTGCTGTCCACGTTCATGATCAACCATTTCGACCTCTTCGGCCTGCGCCAGGTCTACCTGTCGCTGCGCGGCCGGGAGTACACGCACCTGCCCTTCGTGACGCGAGCCCTCTACCGGTTCGTGCGCCATCCCATCATGCTGGGGTTCCTGATCGCCTTCTGGGCGGCGCCGCACATGACGCTCGGGCACCTCGTCTTCTCGATCGCCACGACAGGCTATATCCTGATCGGCGTGTTCTTCGAGGAACGCGACCTTGCCGCCTTCCACGGCCGCGACTTCGCGCGCTACCGCGAGGAGGTGCCGGCGTTCGTCCCGTTCCTGCGCCGCCGCCGGAACCATGCGGGCCAAGCTTCCACGCAGTGAAGGCGCCGTGGAGCGCGGCGGCGTCCGCGTCCACTACGAGGTCTACGGCGAGGGGCGGGACACGCTGCTGTTCGTCCCGCCCTGGTCGATCGTGCACTCGCGCATCTATAAGGCGCAGATTCCCTGGCTGAGCGACTACTACCGCTGCATCACCTACGACCCGCGCGGCAACGGCCGCTCCGACCGTCCGGAGCGCGCCGAGGACTACACCGTGGAGCACAGCGTCGCGGACGCGATCGCCGTGCTCGACGCCACGGACACCGAAGCGGCGGTCCTCGTCGGCATGTCGCTGGGCGGCGGGCTCTCGTCGATGCTCGCCGCGCTGCATCCGGACCGGGTGCGCGCAGCGATCCTGATCGGCACCACCGCCACCATCGGTCCGGCCCACCCCTACATGTCGCCGGCCCACTTCGTCGGGCCGCGCGAGGACTTCGAGGGCTGGAACAAGTACCACCGCGACCATTGGCTGCGCGACTACCGCGACTTCGCGCGCTTCTTCCTCGGCAACGTCTTCTCCGACCCGCATTCGACCAAGCAGCTCGAGGACGGGCTCGA
>DASTHP010000099.1:0-8333 GCA_035718125.1 Burkholderiales bacterium
CCATGCCAGAGCCTCTTCGCGATCCACCACGCATCTGACCGGCACGCCGACGTTGACCAGCACCGTCTCGAGAAATGTCGCGAAGGCGCGTTGCCCTTCCAGCTCGAGAATCGCGGTCTTGATACCCGCAGGAATCGAACCCGGGCGCAGCTCGTGCACCAGCAGGTAGGTCTCGCCGGTGGACAAGCGGCCCTGCAGTTGCCGGATATCCGCCAGCACCTTCTTCTTGCCCGAGTCCGCCAGGAGCCCGAAATACCGCATTGTCATTGCACGGGCATTGCCTTCGGTCGACCGGCCGGAAAAGGTGACGATCAGGACATCCCCGTCCTGCGCGACGGCCAGGTGGAAATCCAATGGCTCTTGCGGCGAGCGTGAAGTCATCCCGCAGGCACGCCGGCTAGCCGACGCCCGCCTCCTGCGCCTGCCGGTCTGCGTGATAGGAGCTGCGCACCAGCGCCCCGATCGCCGCATGGCGGAAGCCCATCGCCTGCGCCTCGCGCTCGAGCAGCGCGAAGGCGTCGGGATGCACGTAGCGCTCGACCGGCAGGTGGTGCGGCGAGGGCTGCAGGTACTGGCCGATGGTGAGCATGTCCACGCCGTGCGCGCGCAGGTCGCGCATCACCTGCAGGATCTCGTCGTCGGTCTCGCCCAGGCCCACCATCAGCCCCGACTTCGTGGGAACGCCGGGCACGCGCTGCTTGAACGCCTGCAGGAGCCTGAGCGAGTGCTGGTAGTCCCCGCCCGGCCGCGCCTGGCGGTAGAGCCGCGGCACCGTCTCGAGGTTGTGGTTCATGACGTCGGGCGGCGCCGCGAGCAGGATCCCGAGCGCGCGCTCGAGTCTTCCCCGGAAGTCCGGCACCAGCACTTCGATCGTGGACTGCGGTGCCTTTTCGCGCACCGCGCGGATGCAATCGACGAAATGTTGCGCGCCGCCGTCCTTCAGGTCGTCGCGGTCCACGCTGGTGATGACGACGTGTTTGAGCCTCAGGCGCGCGATGGTGTCCGCGAGGTGCGCGGGCTCCTCGGCGTCCGGTGCGAGCGGCCGGCCGTGCGCCACGTCGCAGAACGGGCAGCGCCGCGTGCAGATGTCGCCCAGGATCATGAAGGTCGCGGTGCCCTTGCCGAAGCACTCGCCGATGTTCGGGCAGGAGGCTTCCTCGCACACCGTGTGCAGCTTCTGCTCGCGCAGGATCTGCTTGATCTCGGCGAAGCGGCCCGACGGGCTCGCGGCCTTCACGCGGATCCAGGCGGGCTTGGCGAGCGGCGTCTTCGGCACGATCTTGATCGGGATGCGTGCCGTCTTCTCGCGGCCCTTTTCCTTTATGCCCGCGTCACGCATGCTCGAGCCTGTGCACGAGGATGCGCCCGAGGCGCATGCCGATCTCCCTGGCGCTGCCCTTGATGCCGAACTGCTTCGCCTGCGTGACGTTCAGCCCCGGATAGCCGCAGGGGTCGATGGCGTGGAACGGGGCGAGGTCCATGTCCACGTTGAGCGAGAGCCCGTGCCAGGCGCGTCCGCGCGTCACGCGGATGCCGAGCTGCGCGATCTTCGCGCCGCCGACGTAGACCCCGGGCGCGCCCGGCTTTCTCTCCGCCTGCACCTCGTGCCCGGACAGAAAGTTGATCACGCATTGCTCGAGGAGGTTCACGAACTCCTTCACCTTGATGCCGCGGCGCGCGAGGTCCACCAGCGTGTACACCACCGCCTGGCCCGGGCCGTGATAGGTGATCTCGCCGCCGCGCTCGGCCTGCACCACGGCAATGCCGTTGGCGGCCTTCGGCCCGAACTTCGGGTCCGCGCCCTGCCCCAGGGTGTAGACCGGCGGGTGCTCGAGCACCCAGATCTCGTCCGGCGTCTCGGGCGTGCGCTGCAGCGTGAACTCGCGCATCTTCGCCACCAGCGGCAGGTACTCGACCAGGCCGAAATTCCTCAGCCGCGGCGCGAGCGCAACCTCCATCTAAAGAACCATCACCACCGACGGGTGGTCGCAGAGTTCCTGGTAGAGCGCGTCGAGCTGCTCGCGCGAGGTGGCGCGGATGGTGCAGGTGACGCTGAGGTAGGTGCCCTGGCGGCTCGGGCGCAATTCCATCGTCGCCGCGTCGAAGTCCGGTGCGTGCTTGCGCACGATGGTGAGCACGCCGTGCGCGAAGCGCCCCTCCTTCCTTCCCATCACCTTGATCGGGAAGTCGGTGGGATAGGTGATGAGCGATTCTTCGTTGGCGATCGGCACTAGGGAAGCTCCGGCCGTGTTGCGCGCAGGCCCGCGGTCACGCCGACACGGCCTCCTTGCGCATCACCTTCGACTTGAACTCCTGGTAGCCCTGCCAGGCCTTGCGGAACAGCGGGCCCGGCTTGCCGTCGCCCACCGGCGAGCCGTCGAGCGTGACCACCGCGAGGATCTCCTTGGACGAAGAAGTGAGCCAGATCTCGTCCGCGCCTCGCACCTCGGCTTCGCTGACGTCGCGGAACTCCAGCGGGATCTTCACCGCCTGCGCGATCTCGACCACCACGTCGTACGTGATGCCCGGGAGGATGAGGTTCGACTTCGGCGGCGAAAGCAACAGGCCGCCCTTCGCCACGAACACGTTGGAGGCCGAAGCCTCGGTGAGCTTGCCGTCGCGGAACAGGATCGTCTCCACGGCGCCCGCGTCCGCCGACACCTGGCGCAGCAAGCAGTTGCCGATGAGCGAGATGGACTTGATGTCGCAGCGGTGCCAGCGGTAATCGACCGCGCTCACCGCCGCCGCGCCCTTGTCCACCAGTTCCCTGGGCGGGTTGACGAGCGGATTGCACATCACGAACACGGTGGGCTCCACGCCGGCCGGGAACGCGTGGTCGCGCTTGGCGACCCCGCGCGTCACCTGCAGGTATACGCCCTGGTCGTCCCAGGGCTGCTTGGCAATCAGCGCCAGCAGGATCTCGCGCCATTTCTCGCGCGAGTAGGGATTCTTGATGCGCACCGCGGCGAGGCTCTTCTCCAGGCGCGCGAGGTGCTCGTCCATGCGGAACGGCGCGCGCGAGTACACCGGGACCAGCTCGTAGACGCCGTCGCCGAAGATGAAGCCGCGATCCAGCACTGGCACGCGCGCCTCTTCGATCGGGAGGAACTTGCCGTTCAGGAAGACCATGCAGACCTCGCTACTGGAACAACAATCGCAGTGTATCCCAGGCGCGGCCGAAGAAGCCCGCCACGGCGACGCTCTCCAGCGCCACCACCGGATACTCGCCGACGGGTTTGCCCTCCAGCTGCACCCGCAGCACGCCCACGCGCTGGCCCCGGGCGACCGGCGCGAGCACGGGCGGATGCGTGAGCAGCTCCGCGCTGAGCTTGGCCGCCTGGCCCTTGGGCACCGTCACCACCAGTCCCTCGGTGAAGCCGGCCTTGACGCCTTCGGCGGCGCCCTTCCAGACGGCGACCGATTTCACCGCCTCGTCGCCGACAAACAGGCGTACGCCGTCGAAGTGCTGGTAGCCCCAGTTGAGGAGCTTCTGCGACTCCTGCGCGCGCGCGGACTCGGAGGCCGCGCCGAGCACCACCGAGAGCAGCCGCCGCCCGCCGCGCTGCGAGGAGGCCACCTGGCAGTAGCCTGCCGATTCGACGTAGCCGGTCTTCATGCCGTCCACGCTCGCATCGAGCCACAGGAGCCGGTTGCGGTTGAGCTGCGTGATGCTGTTGTAGCGGTACTCGCGCACCGCGAAGTAGCGCGCGTACTCGTGCGCAAACTCGCGGATCAGCGCCGCGCCGAGCAGGTGGAGGTCGCGCGCGGTGCTGTAGTGCTGCGCGCCGGAGAGCCCGGTGGCGTTGATGAAATGCGAGTTCGTCATGCCGAGGCGCGCCGCCTCGCGGTTCATGCGCTCGGCAAAGGCGCCTTCCGAGCCCGCCACCGCCTCGGCGAGCGCGATGGTCGCGTCGTTGCCTGATTGCACCACCATGCCGTGGATCAGCTCGTCCACCACCACGGGCTTGCCGGGCTGCACGAACATGCGCGAGCCCACCGCGCGCCAGGCGCGCTCGGAGACCTCGATGCGCGCCGTGGGCGCGAGCAGGCCTTCGCGCAGCGCGCCGAACACCACGTACGCCGTCATGAGCTTGGTGAGCGAGGCGGGCGCGAAGCGCTCGTCGGCCTTCTCCGCGGCGAGTACCTGGCCGCTGCTGAGGTCGGCGAGCAGCCATGCCTTGGCGGCGATCTGCGGCGCCTGCTGCGCGCTCGCGCCGGCGCAGGCCAACGCAAGTGCCATCGAACCCAGCAGCGCGCGCATCGTCGCGGCCCTACTGCCGCGCGAGCGGCGCGCCGCCGGGCACGATCTGCTCGATCTCGACCTGCGCGCTGCCCTGGCCGATGAAGCCGAGCTTGTGGGCCGCGGCGTAGGAGACGTCGATGGCGCGGCCCGCATGGAACGGTCCGCGATCGTTGATGCGCACCACCACGCTCCTGCGGTTGGCGAGGTTGGTGACGCGCGCGTAGCTCGGGATCGGCAGGATCGGGTGCGCCGCGGACATCCTGTACATGTCGTACTTCTCGCCGCTGGAGGTCGGGTTGCCGTGGTAGCGCTTGCCGTACCAGCTCGCCGTGCCGCGCTGCTTGAAGACGCCGACCTGCGTGAGCGGCACGTACTTGCGCCCCATGGCCTCGTAGGGCCGGTTGGCGTAGCGGTGCAGCGGCTCGGCTCTGGGCACGGCGTCCGGGACTGCGGCGACGCGCGCGGCGTCGCCCGGCCCGTCGTCCTTGTAGTAGCCGCCGGGGCGCTTCTCCGGCGTGGCGCTGCAGCCGGCGACGAGGACCAGCGCGAGCGCGATCCGCCTCATGCCTCGTAAACGACGTTGCCGGCGACGATGGTGGCGCGCACGCGCCCGGCGAGCTCGAGGCCGAGGAATGGGCTGTTCTTCCCCTGGCTCTTCAGCGCCGCGGGCGTCACGCGCCAGGCGGCGTTGGGGTCGAACAGCACCAGGTCCCCCGGCGCGCCGGGCTCGATGCGGCCCGAGGCCACGCCGAGGATGCGCGCCGGCTCGCTGGTGATGCGCGCCAGGGTCTGCGCGAGCGTGAGCTTCCTTTCCATTCCCCACTTGAGCGCGAGCGGCAGCAGAAGTTCCAGCCCGGTGGCGCCGGGCTCGGCCTCGGCGAAGGGCAGGAGCTTCTGGTCCTCGTCCACCGGCGTGTGGTCCGACACCGCGCAATCGATGGTGCCGTCGGCGAGCCCCGCCGCGAGCGCTTCGCGGTCGCGCTGGCTGCGCAGCGGCGGCTCCAGCCGGCAACTCGAGTCGAAGAACCCCAGGTCCATGTCCGAGAGGTGCAGGTGGTGGACGGCGACGTCGCAGGTGAGCGGCAGGCCGTCGTGCTTCGCGCGCCGCAACATCGCCACACCCGCAGCGCTGGAGATGCGGCAGATGTGCACGCGCGCGCCGGTGGCGCGCACCAGCTCGAAGAGCTGCGCGAGCGCAATGGTCTCGGCGAAGGCCGGGATGCCGGCCAGGCCCAGGCGCGTGGCCACCTCGCCGTCGTGCGCGACGCCGCCCTTGGCGAGCCAGGCATCCTCGGCGCGCAGCCACACCGGCAAGCCGAAGGTCGCTGCGTACTGCAGCGCGCGCCAGAGCACCTGCGTGTCGGCGATCGCGACGTTCGCCTGCGAGAAGGCGACGCAGCCGGACTCGGCGAGCTCCGCCATCTCGGTGAGCTGCTTGCCCGCGAGCTTCACCGTGAGCGCGCCCACCGGGTAGACGCGCGCGCGCGACAGCGCCTTGGCGCGCCGGCGCAGCATGTCCACCAGACCCGGCTCATCCAGCGGCGGATCGGTGTCCGGCGGACAGGCGAGGCTGGTCACGCCGCCCGCCACCGCCGCGTCCATCTCGGATTCGAGCGTCGCCTTGTACTCGTAGCCGGGCTCGCGCAGGCGCGCCGCAAGGTCGATGAATCCCGGCGCGACAACGAGGCCCTTCGCGTCGATGATGCGGTCCGGCGCGCCCGCGGGTTGCGCGATCCTGCCGTCGACGACGAACACGTCGCCGAGCGCGTCGCGCCCGCTCGCCGGGTCTACCACCCTTGCGCCTTTGATCAGCAAGCGCATCGCGTCAGGCTCCGGCGATCATGCTCATCACCGCCATGCGCACGGAGATGCCGAAGGTCACCTGCGGCAGGATCACCGAGTGCGGGCCGTCGGCCACCGAGGAGTCGATCTCCACGCCGCGGTTCATCGGCCCGGGGTGCATGACGATGGCGTCGGGCTTGGCGAGCGCGAGCTTGTCCGCCGACAGGCCGTAGTGCTTGTTGAACTCCTGCGCGCTGGGCAGCAGCGCTCCGCTCATGCGCTCGTTCTGCAGCCGCAGCATCACCACCACGTCCGCGCCCTTGAGGCCCTCGCGCATCGAGTGGAACACGCGCACGCCGAGCGCGGCGGCGCCCGCCGGGATCAGCGTCTGCGGGCCGATCACGCGCACCTCGGGCACGCCGAGCGTGGTGAGGCCGTGGATCAGCGAGCGCGCGACGCGCGAGTGCAGCACGTCGCCGACGATCGCCACCGTGAGGCCGCCGAACTCCTTCTTGTAGTGGCGGATGGTGTACAGGTCGAGCAGCCCCTGCGTCGGGTGCGCGTGGCGCCCGTCGCCCGCGTTGATCACGTGCTCGTGCGGCTTGACGTGGCGCGCGACGAGGTAAGGCGCGCCCGAGGAGCCGTGGCGCACGACGAAGATGTCGGCCTGCATCGCCGAGAGGTTGGCCACCGTGTCCAGCAGCGATTCGCCCTTGGCGGTCGAGCTCACGGCGACGTTGAGGTTGATGACGTCCGCCGAGAGCCGCTTGGCGGCGATCTCGAAGGTGGTGCGCGTGCGCGTCGAGCCCTCGAAGAACAGGTTGAAGACGCTCTTGCCGCGCAGCAGCGGCACCTTCTTGATGTCGCGCTCGGTGACGCCGGCGAAGGACTCCGCGGTGTCGAGGATCTTGAGCAGGATCTCGCGCGGCAGGCCCTCGATGGACAGCAGGTGCTGCAGCTCGCCGTTGCCGTTGAGCTGGGGGTTACGCGCCATGCTCGAGCTCCAGCGAGAGCCTGCCCTGCGCGTCGCGCTTCAGGCGCAGCCGCTGTCCGGCGGGCACGGCCACTTTCGCGCCCGCGTGCTGCGCGCACACCGGCAGTTGCCGGCCGTCGCGCTCGGCGAGCACCACCAGCGCGATCGAGGCGGGGCGGCCGTAGTCGAACAGCTCGTTCATCGCCGCGCGCACCGTGCGACCGGTGTAGAGCACATCGTCCACCAGCAGCAGGTCCTTGCCCTCGACGTCGAACGGGATCTTCGAGCGCTTGGGATCGCGCGCCAGCCCCTGCTTGGCGTAGTCATCGCGGTAGAAGGCGGGATCGAGCAGGCCCAGCGGAATCTTGAGCGCGAGCGCGGCGTGCAGGCGCTCCGCGACCCAGGCGCCGCCGGAGTGGATGCCGACCATCGCCGTCGAGGGCTTCACCACGGCCCTGAGCTCGCGCGCGAGCTGCTCGCAGAGCTTCTCGGCCTCAGGCAGCGCGGCCATGGAAGTACTGCTCCAGGATCAGTTGCGCGGCGACCGAATCCACCGCCTTTTTCTTCGTGCCGCGCAGCAGGCTCTCGGCGGCCACCGAGGTATAGCGCTCGTCCACGCGCGCGACCGGCAGGCGAAAGCGCCCTTCGAGCTGGCGCGCGAAGCGCTGCACGCGCTTGGCGAGCGGGTGCTCGCCGCGCTCGGCGACCGGCAGGCCGACCACCAGCGCATCGGGACGCCATTCCTTCACCAGCTTCTCGATCGCAGCAAAGCCCGGTGCGGCGATGCCGGGCAGCGGATGCGCGGTGCCGAGTTCCGCCTCCCCTACTGCAACGCCAATGCGCTTGATGCCGAAATCGAAGGCGAGGACGGTGCGCGCCTGCTCAGGCATGTCCCGCCGAGTCCGCCAGGCGCGCATAGTCCACGCCGAGCAGCTCCATCGCCGCCGGCAGGCGCTCCTCCGAGGGCAGGTCGAACAGGATGGCGTCTTTCGCCTCCACGGTCAGCCAGGCGTTCTGCCCCAGCTCGTGCTCGAGCTGCCCCGCCGACCAGCCGGCGTAGCCCAGCGTCACCAGGATCTTCTGCGGGCCTTCGCCGCGGCCCACGGCTTCGAGGATGTCCTTGGAGGTGGTGAGGCCGATGGCGTCGCGCACGCGCAGCGTGGACTGCCAGTTGCCCGTGGGCTCGTGCAGCACGAAGCCCCGGTCGGTCTGCACCGGGCCGCCGAAATAGATCGGGGCGTCGGAAAGGTCCTTGTGCTTGAGCGTGAGCGAGAGGCGCTCGAACAACGCCTGCAGGGTCATGTCGATCGGCCGGTTGACCACCAGCCCGAGCGC
>DASTHP010000100.1:0-15316 GCA_035718125.1 Burkholderiales bacterium
CTGCCCCGCAGGATAACTGCCGCTGGTGGAAAGCGCCACGATCTGCGCGCCCTCGGCGCGCACGGCGTCCGCGATCTCGCGCACCGGGGTCTGCGTGCCGAGGGACACGCACCCCGCGCCTTCGAGGGCGAACACCGCCTGCGCCATGAGCAGGCCCAGCCCGTGCTGCTCGCCCGGCAGCGTGCTCAGCAGCACCCTGGGCACGGCGCCCGCGCCGTCCAGACGGGCGATCGCACCGCGCAGTACCGCCTGCAACTGCTCGGAAAAGAGGTGCTCCTCGTAGACCTGCAGCTCGCCGCGCGCCCACGCTTCGCCAACTCTGGCCGTGAGCGGCGCCGCGGTGCCAGTGACGAATTCATACAGGCCGCCGCGCAAGGCACCCTGCTCGAGGACCGAGCGCAATTCGGCGATGCGGTGCCTGCGCAGCAGCTCGATCTCGGCTGGCTGGCCGCCGGGGGCCGGCGCCGGTGCCTCATCCCGCGCCTTGGCCTCCAGCGCATCAACTCCGATGGCGAAGATGCGGCCCGGCCTCGCGCCTTGATCCATCAAGCGCCTGATGCGGCGCAACAAATGGACTTGGTCCGAGGGGTAAGCCCGCTCGCCGTTGGCGTCGCGCGCGGGCTTCGGGAAGCCGTATCGGCGTTCCCAGACGCGCAGGGTGTCCTTTGAGAGCCCCGTCTCGCGTTCTACGGCAGCGATCCCAACTTGATCTTCGTTTGTCATGGACAAATATGTTGACATCCGAGTTTAATTTCGACATTATGCGCCTCCTTCAAATTCTTGTCTAGGACAATTAAGTGTCAGTGGATACTCGCATCACACGTGGTAGAGCCTCCGAGCGGGGCGGATTATGAAGATCGCCGTCGTAGGGTCCGGGATATCGGGCCTGGCTGCCGCCCGGCTACTGTCGCGCGGCCATGCAGTCACCCTGTTCGAGGCGGCGTCGCGGCTGGGCGGGCACGCCAATACCGTGGACGTGACCCTCGGGGGGCGCTCCTACCCGGTGGACACCGGTTTTCTTGTCTACAACCGCGCGACCTACCCCGGCCTGGTGCGCCTTTTCGAGGAACTTGGCGTACCCTCCGCGCCGAGCGAGATGACCTTCAGCGTGGCGCTGCAGTCCCCGGCGATCGAATGGGCGGGCACCAATCTCGACACCATGTTCGCGCAGCGCGCCAACCTGCTGCGTCCGGCGTTCCTGCACATGCTGCGCGACGTGCTGCGCTTCAACCGCGAAGCACCGCTCGCCGCCGGCGACGCGACGCTGGGCGACTTCCTCGCGCGCGGGCGTTACTCGAGCGAATTCCGCGACTGGTACCTGCTGCCGATGGCGGCCGCGATCTGGTCCTGCCCTACGCGCGCCATGCTCGATTATCCGTTCGCGTCCTTCGCGCGCTTCTTCCGCAACCACGGGCTGCTGCAGCTCGCCGACCGGCCGCAGTGGTACACCGTGCGCGGGGGCTCGCGGCAATATGTCGAGCGCATCGCGCGCGGCCTCGCCGACGTACGCCTCGCCACGCCGGTGCGCAGCCTGCGCCGCGACCGCACGCAAGCCTGGGTCAACGGCGAGCGCTTCGACGCCGTGGTGCTCGCTTGCCACAGCGACCAGGCGCTGGCGCTCCTCGGCGCGGACGCGAGCGGGGCCGAGCGCGCCGTGCTCTCGGCCATTCCGTACCAGAAGAATCGCGCGCTGCTGCACACGGACGCGACGCTCCTGCCGCGCAATCGCCGCGTCTGGTCGGCGTGGAACTACACCGCGGGCGCCGACACGCCGCAGGGCCGCCCGGTGAGCGTCCACTATCTGCTCAACAAGCTGCAGCCCCTGCCCTTCGCGCAGCCGGTCATCGTGTCGCTCAATCCGCATCGCGAGCCGCAGGCTGCGCACGTACTCGGCGAGTTCGACTACGAGCACCCGGTGTTCAACGCCGGGGCGGCGGCCGCGCAGACGCGCCTGCCCGAGATCCAGGGCGCGCGCAATACCTGGTTCTGCGGCGCCTGGACGCGCTACGGCTTTCACGAGGACGGCTTCGCCTCCGCGCTGGAAGTCGCGCGCGCGCTCGACGTGGAGCCGCTGCGGCAGGCCGCATGAGCGCCGAGCTCCTCACGGGACGCGTCATGCACCGGCGGTTGCGGCCGGTGCAGCACCATTTCTCCTACGGCGTGTTCTTCCTGCGCCTGCCGCTCACGCGGCTGCAGGACGCGGGCATCGCCGTCAACCGCCCGGCACTGTGCAGCTTTTACTACCGCGATCATGGCGCGCGCGACGGCTCGCACCCGCTCGCATGGATCCGCGCCCTGCTCGCACGCGAGGGTATCGAGGCGGACGGCGAGGTCTGGCTGCAGTGCTTTCCGCGCGTGCTCGGCTACGTCTTCAACCCGGTGAGCTTCTGGTTCTGCGAGGACCGCGACGGGCGCCTCAAGGCAGTGCTCGCGGAGGTCAACAACACCTTCGGCGAGCGCCATGCCTACCTGCTGCGCGTCGGCGGTGCGCTCGAGGCGCGCAAGGTGTTCCACGTCTCGCCCTTCTTTCCCGTCGCGGGGCACTACCGCTTCCGCTTCGACGAACGCGCGGGCCGGCGCCTCGCGCGCATCGATTACCTCGACGAGGCGGGACCGCTGCTCTACACCAGCATCTCCGGGCAGCCGCAGCCGCTGACGCGCGCGCGACTCGCCGCCGCCTGTCTCACCCATCCCTTCATGACCTTCGCCATCATGGCCCGCATCCATTGGCAGGCGCTGCGCCTGTGGCTGAAGCGCGTGCCCTTCTTCGCCAAGCCGGCGGCGCCCGCCGAGGAGCCGACGCGATGAGCGCCGCGCTCGTCCTGCGCACGCTTCAGCGCCTGGAGCACGGCCGGCTCGAAGTGGGCCTGCCCGGCGGCGAGCGCCGCGCCTTCGGCGGTGGCGGGGCGCATGCCGACCTCGAGGTGCGCAACCGTGCCGCCTTCTCGCGCATCCTGCGCGCCGGCGACATCGGCTTCGCCGAGGGCTATCTCGACGGCGATTGGACCACCTCGAACCTGCCGCGCTTGCTGACGCTGCTGGCCGCCAACCGCGAGCCGCTCGAGAAGCCGCTCTACGGCAGCTTCCTCGGTCGCATCGCCAACCGGCTGCTGCACCTGGCGCGCGCCAACACGCGCACCGGGAGCCGGCGCAATATCGCGGCGCACTACGATCTCGGCAACGCGTTCTACGCGCTCTGGCTCGACGCTTCGATGACCTACTCGAGCGCGCTTTATGAGGGCGATGCCGGTCGCGCGCTCGGCGCCGCGCAGCAAGCCAAGCTCGCCCGGGCGCTGGAGCGGCTCGAGCTCGGTGCGGGGGCGCGCCTGCTCGAGATCGGCTGCGGCTGGGGCTCGTTCGCCGAGCTCGCCGCCACGCAGGGGCACCACGTCACCGGCCTTACGCTCTCGGCCGAGCAGCTCGCCTATGCGCGCCGGCGGCTGGGCGCCGCTGCGGCCATCGAGCTGCGCGACTACCGCGACGAGCGCGGGCGCTACGACGCGGTGGTCTCCATCGAGATGATCGAGGCAGTGGGCGAGCGCTGGTGGCCGGCGTACTTCGGGAAGATCGCCGAGGCGCTGCCCGCCGGCGGCCGCGCGCTGGTGCAGGCGATCGTGATCCGCGACGACCTGTTCGCGCGCTACCGCACGGGCACCGACTTCATCCAGAAATACGTGTTTCCCGGTGGCATGCTGCCCTCGCCCGCGCGTTTCGAGTTCGAGGCGGCGGCGGCCGGCCTGCGCGTCGCCGAGGCGCACCGCTTCGGCCCCGACTACGCGCGCACGCTCGCCGAGTGGCGCCGCCGGTTTCTCGGCCGCTGGGAGGAAGCGCGCGCGCTCGGCTACGACGAGCGCTTCCGCCGCCTGTGGGAGTTCTACCTCGCCTATTGCGAGGCGGGCTTCGCCACCGGCTCGACCGACGTCGTGCAATACCTGCTGGTGAAGCGATGAGACTCGTCCTCCTTTGCGCGCTCGTACTGAGCGCTACGCACGCAGCCGCGATGAATCGCCTGGGCGAGGGCACCATGCGCTGGTTCGGCCTCAAGGTGTACGAGGCACGGCTGTGGACCGCGGGCGGCGCGCCGGATTTCGCGCGCCCGCTGCGCCTGGAGCTGCGCTACGCGCGCGCGCTGCGCGGGGCGGCGATCGCCGAGCGCTCCGACCAGGAGATCGCGCGCCTGGGCTTCGGCTCGCCGGGGCAGCGTGCCGCCTGGTCGGCGGCGATGCACAGCCTGTTTCCCGACGTGGCGCCCGGCGACACGCTGGCGGGCGAGCACCTGCCGGGCCGCGGCGCGCGCTTCCTGCGCAACGGCGCACCGCTGGGCGAGATCGCGGATCCCGAGTTTTCGCGCGCCTTCTTTTCCATCTGGCTCGATCCGCGCACCAGCGCGCCGGACCTGCGCGCGGCGCTCCTCGGCCAGCCATGACGCTGACGCGCCCGCAACTGGCCGCCTATGGCGCGCTCGGCCTGCCGCTCGCGGCGGCGGCGCTGCCCGTCTACGTCCACCTGCCCAACCTGTACGGCGGTGTGCTCGGCATGAATCTCGCGCTGCTGGGCGTGGTGCTGCTCGCCGCGCGCCTGGCAGATGCCTTCATCGACCCGCTGCTCGGCGCGCTCGCCGACCGGCTGCAGCGGCCGCGCCTGCTGATCGCGCTCGGCGTCGCGCTGCTCGTCGCCGGCCTCGGCGCAGTGTTCAATCCGCCCGGCGCGCTGTGGTGGTGGCTCGCTGCGGCGCTGGTCCCCGTTTACCTCGGCTACAGCCTGGCGAGCATTTCCTTCCAGGCCTGGGGCGCGCTGCTCGGCGATACGCCGCACGAGCGTACGCGCGTCGCCGCGTGGCGCGAGGGCTTCGGCCTCGCCGGCGTGGTACTGGCCTCTGTCGCGCCCACTCTGCTCGCGCCGCGCATGGAGGACGGCCTGGCACGCTTCACCCTCGTGCTGGCCTCGATCGCCGCGGCCTGCGCGGCGCTCACACTGTTGCGTGCACCGCATCCGGCACGCGCGCCCGCGGTGCTGCGTGCCCCCGCGCGCGAGGCGCTTCGGCTGCCGGCCCTCGTCGCGCCCTTCCGCAATCCTGCGTTCGCGCGCCTGTTCGCCGCGTTCGTCGCCAATGGCATCGCCGCCGCGCTGCCCGCGACGCTGGTGCTGTTCTTCGTGAACGACGCGCTGCGCGCGCCGCAGCTCGCAGGCGCCTTCCTCGCCGCGTACTTCCTCGCCGGCGCGGCGAGCCTGCCGCTGTGGATGGCGCTGTCGCGGCGCCTGGGCAAGCGCAATGCCTGGCTCGGCTCGATGGCCGCGAGCGTGGTCGCCTTCGCCGGCGCGCTCGC
Organism: Burkholderiales bacterium; assembly: GCA_035718125.1. Taxonomy (GTDB): domain Bacteria; phylum Pseudomonadota; class Gammaproteobacteria; order Burkholderiales; family SG8-39; genus JAABQT01. The sequence continues at coordinate 5,328 of DASTHP010000100.1, forward strand.
CCTCGGCCCCGGCGACATCGCCGGCTTCGCCGCCGTCTGCCTGCTCTCGGGACTCGCGCTGGGCGGCGATCTCGCACTGCCGCCGGCCATGCTCGCCGACGCCATTCGCGCGCGCGGCGACGAGCCGCGCGCGGGCGCCTACTTCGGCTTGTGGAACTTCGCCACCAAGCTGAACCTCGCGCTCGCCGCCGGTCTCGCGCTGCCGCTGCTCGCCGCGGCCGGCTACGTGCCGGGCGAGAGCTCGGCGCTCGCGCCGCTGTACTTCGCCTACTGCCTGCTGCCCTGCGCGCTCAAGCTCGCCGCGGCGGCCATTCTTCTTAAGGTGCCCCATGCGTAAGCTCGCCCCCGCCCTCTTCGCCCTCCTCGCCCTGCTGGCCGGCTGCTCGTCGATCAGCCCCGACGCCTACCGCGCCGAGCAGCCGCGGCTGGACGTCTTCGCCTACTTCGACGGCACGGTCGATGCGTGGGGCCAGTTCGAGGACCGGTCGGGCAAGGTGGTGAAGCGCTTCGCCGTGGAGATCCGCGGCCGCGTGCAGGGCGACCGCCTGACGCTGGACGAGGATTTCCGCTACTCCGACGGCACCACGCAGAAGCGCGTCTGGACGATCGAGCGCCAGCCGGACGGACGCCTCACCGGCACCGCGGGCGACGTGATCGGCGCCGCGAGCGGCGAGGCCGCCGGCAACGCCCTGCGCTGGCGCTACGTGCTCGCGCTCGAGGTGGACGGCCGCACCTGGCACGTCGACTTCGACGACTGGATGTACCTGCACGACGAGCGCATGCTGCTCAACCGCTCGGTGATGTCGAAGTACGGCATCCGCCTGGGCGAAGTGATCATCGCCTTCCGCAGACGCGGCTGATGGCGCTCAATCCGCGCATCGCATCCTGGACGGGCCGCCGCGTCTGGATCGTCGGCGCCTCGAGCGGCATCGGCGCGGCCACCGCCGCGCTGCTCGTCGAGCGCGGCGCGCGCGTCGCGGTGTCGGCGCGCTCGGCCGCCGCGCTCGAGGCGCGCTTCGCCGGCAAGGCGATGGTCGTGCCGGCGGACGTCACCGACACGGCGGGCTTGCGCGCCGCGGCTCATCACATTGCCGCCGACTGGGGCGGCATCGACCTCACGCTCGATTTCGCCGGCACCTATCGCGAGATGCGCCCCTGGACCATGGACCTCGCCGAGGTGCGCGCGATCGTGGAGTTGAACCTGGTCGGCGCCTTCAACCTGCTGGACGCAGTGCGCCCGTACCTGCAGAGCGGCAGCGGCTTCGGGGTGGTCTCCTCCGTCGCCGGCTACGGCGGCCTGCCGAACAGCCTCGCCTACGGCGCGAGCAAGGCGGGCCTCATCAACCTCGCGCAATCGCTGTGGCTCGACTACCGCGCGCGCGGCGTGGCGGTCTACCTGATCAACCCCGGCTTCGTCGAGACGCCGCTTACGGCGAAGAACCGCTTCCCGATGCCGTTCCTCATCCCGGCGCAGCAGGCGGCGACGGCGATCGTCAGGGGCCTGGAGCGCGGCGCGTTCGAGATCCACTTCCCGCGGCGCTTCTCGCGGCTGCTCAAGCTCCTCAACCTGCTTCCCGACTTCCTGTACTTCTGGTGCGTGCGGAAATTCACCGGTCTGTAGCCGCGCTCGCCGCGTGGTACGAGACGCTCACGCCCGAGAGCCTGGCGCGCGTGGGCGAGCACTACGCCGCCAACGCCTGGTTCAAGGATCCGTTCAACGAGGCGAGCGGCCTGGACGCGATCCGCCGCGTGTTCGCGCACATGTTCGAGCAGCTGGATGAGCCCCGCTTCGCGGTGCACGAGCGCGTGATCAACGACGAGGGAGCCCTGCTCACCTGGGAGTTCGGCTTCCGCCTGCGCGGGCGCGCGCTGCGCGTGCGCGGCGCGAGCCACCTGAAGTTCAACGGCCGCGGCAAGGTGGTCTACCACCGCGATTACTGGGACACGGGCGAGGAGCTGTACGCCAAGCTGCCGGTGCTCGGCGCGCTGATGCGCTGGCTGCGGCGGCGCCTCTCCGCGACGCGCTAGAAGGCCTCCGCGCCGGCCGGCGCCTAGCCGAACCCCGGCGCGATGCGATCGAGCCGGTCCGTCACCATGCAGTCGACGCCCCAGCCCAGCAGCTTGCGCGCGATGCGCCGATCGTTGACCGTCCAGGCGAGGACCGCCGCGCCGGCGCGGTGCGCCTCGTCGACGATGCGGGCGTTGAGCGCACGGTGGTTGGCGTGCAGCGCGACGCACTCCAGGTCGGCGAGCATCTCGCGCCAGTGCTTGGGCAGGCGGCCGACCAGCAGGCCGCGCGGCAGCTGCGGCTCGGCCTGGCGCGCGGCGGCGAGCGCGAGCGGGGAGAAGGAGGAGAGCACCGGCTGCAGCGGCGCGCCGCGCCAGTGCTCCGCCGCCATGCGCGCCACGGCGTCGCCGGTGCGCCGCTCGTAGCCGAGCGCGGGCTTGATCTCCACGTTGACCCACAGGCCGAGCTCGCGGCACAGGCGCGCGGCGTCTTCGAAGCGCGGCACGCGCTCGCCGCGCCAGCGCGTGCCGCGCCAGCGCCCGGCGTCGAGCTGCGCCATGGCGGGGTAAGCGGTGTGCGCCACATCGGCGCGCAGGCCGGTGGTGCGCTTGAGCGTCTGGTCGTGCATCAGCACCGGCGTGCCGTCGCCGGCGAGCATCACGTCGACCTCGACGCCGGCGAAGCCCATGCGCCCGCCGAGCCGGATCGCGCCGAGCGTGTTCTCCGGCGCGAGCGTGCCGCCGCCACGGTGCGCGAGGATCCGCGGATAGGGCCAGCGGCTCATTCGAGCAGGGGGGCCGGGCCCCTTCCGCAGAAGTCACGCGGGGCCCTCCCGGCCCCCCCGCACCCCCCGGGTGGCGCAGCAGGTCTCATGCCAGCGCGCGGCGCGCGCTCATGACTCGATGCGCTGGCCGCTCTCCGGGTCGAAGAGGTGCATGTGCTCGACGGCGAAGCGCAGCGGCAGTTGGCCTTCCTTCGCCAGGATCGACGTGTGCAGGCGCGCCGCGACGCGTGCACCCGACTTGTCGGCGCCCAGATGCCCGTAGACCAGCGAGTCCGAGCCGAGCAGTTCGATGAAGTCGATATCGGGCTTGAGCAGCGCCGCGGCCTCCTCGCAGATCTCGAAGTGCTCCGGGCGTACCCCGAGCAGCACCTTGCGTCCATCGAGCGTCGGGCGCGGCTCGGGCAAGCGCACGCGCACGCCGCCGTTGCCGTTGCCGTTGCCGTCGGCGGCGAGGATCTTGCCGCCCTCGGCGATGCGCCCGGGGACCAGGTTCATCGGCGGCGAGCCGATGAAGGCGGCGACGAAGGTGGTGGCGGGCTTCTGGTACACCTCCAGCGGCCTGCCGATCTGCTCCGCGCGCCCGGCGTTCATCACCATCATGCGGTGCGCGAGCGTCATCGCCTCGACCTGGTCGTGCGTGACGTAGAGCGTGGTGGTCTTCAGCCGCTGGTGCAGCGCCTGCAGCTCGCTGCGCATCTGCACGCGCAGCTTGGCGTCGAGGTTGGACAGCGGCTCGTCGAACAGGAACACCTTGGGCTCGCGCACGATGGCGCGACCCATCGCCACGCGCTGGCGCTGCCCGCCGGACAGCTCGCGCGGCCGGCGCTTGAGCAGCTGCGCGAGCTCGAGGATCTCGGCTGCGCGCTGCACGCGCTTCTCGATCTCCGCCTTCGGCCGGCCCTGGATCTTCAGGCCGTAGGCCATGTTGTCGTACACGCTCATGTGCGGGTAGAGCGCGTAGTTCTGGAACACCATGGCGATGTCGCGGTCCTTGGGCTCGAGCTCGTTCACCACGCGCTCGCCGATGGCGATCTCGCCCGAGGTGATGGTTTCCAGCCCGGCGACCATGCGCAGCAGCGTGGACTTGCCGCAGCCCGAGGGCCCCACCATGACGACGAACTCGCCGTCCTGGACGTCCATGGAGATGCCCTGGATCACCTTGACGGGCCCGAACGACTTGGTGACGTTGCGGATCGATACGCCGGCCATTATTTCTCGGTCTCCACCAGTCCCTTGACGAACCACTTCTGCATCAGCAGCACCACCAGCGCGGGCGGCAGCATGGCGAGGATCGCGGTCGCCATCACCAGCTGCCACTCGTTGGCGGCATCGCCGCCGACGATCATGCGCTTGATGCCGATCACCACCGTGTACATCTCCTCCTCGCTGGTGATGAGCAGCGGCCACAGGTACTGGTTCCAGCCGTAGATGAACTGGATGACGAACAGCGCCGCCATGGTGGTCTTGGAGAGCGGCAGCACCACGTCCCAGAAGAAGCGCATCGGCCCCGCGCCGTCGATGCGCGCCGCCTCCGCCAGCTCGTCCGGAATGGTCATGAAGAACTGGCGGAAGAGGAACGTGGCCGTGGCCGAGGCGATGAGCGGCAGCGTCAGGCCGGCGTAGGTGTTCAAGAGGCCCAGGTCCGCCATCACCTTGAAGGTCGGGATGATGCGCACTTCCACCGGCAGCATCAGGGTGATGAAGATCATCCAGAAGAAGAAATTGCGCAGCGGGAAGCGGAAATAGACGATGGCGAAGGAGGACAGGATCGAGATGGTGATCTTGCCGACCGGCACCACCAGCGCCATGATGGTGCTGTTGATCAGCATGTCGAGCACCGCCGCCTTGGAGCCCTTGGTGGACCCGGCGGTCAGCACCTGCGTGTAGTTCTCCACCAACTGGTCGCCGGGCAGCAGCGACATGGGCATCTGCATGACCTGCTCGAGCGTCTGCGTCGAGGCGACAAAGGCGACGTAGAGCGGGAATGCGATCACGATCGCACCGACGATCAGCACGGCGTGCGAGATGAAATCGAGGACCGGCCGGCGCTCGATCATCAGTAATGCACCTTGCGCTCGATGTAGCGGAACTGGATCGCCGTGAGCGCAATGACGATGATCATCAGGATCACCGATTGGGCCGACGAGCCGCCGATGTCGGCCGACTTCACGCCGTCGTGGTAGACCTTGTAGACGAGGATCTGCGTGGCCTGCGCCGGCCCGCCCATCGTCGTGGCGTCGATCACGCCGAAGGTCTCGAAGAAAGCGTAGACCAGGTCCACCACCAGGAGGAAGAAAGTGGTGGGCGACAGCAGCGGCACGATGATGCTCCAGAACCGCCGCGCCGGCCCCGCGCCGTCGATGGCGGCCGCTTCGATCAGCGACTTCGGGATGGATTGCAGGCCGGCGAGGAAGAACAGGAAGTTATGCGGGATCTGCTTCCACACCGAGGCGACCACCACCAGCAGCATCGCCTGGTCGCCCTTGAGGACCCAGTTCCAGTCGACGCCCATGGCCTTCAGCACGAAGGTCACGATGCCAATCGAGGGCGCGAACATGAACGACCACAGCACGCCGGCGACCGCGGCCGCCACCGCGTAGGGCCAGATGAGGATGGTCTTGTAGACGAGCGCGAAGCGGATCACGCGGTCGGCCATCACTGCGAGCAGCAGCGAGATGATGATGCTGAGCGCCGCGACCGAGAAGCTGAAGATCGCCGTGGTACGGAACGAGGCGAGGTAGTGCGGATCGGTGAACAGCGCGATGAAGTTGTCGAACCAGACGAACTGGGTCGACAGGCCGAATGCATCCTGCAGCTGGAACGAGTACCAGACCGCCTGCCCGGCCGGCCAGAAAAAGAACACCACCGTGATGGCGAGCTGCGGCGCCACCAGCAGGTAGGGCAGCCACGCCGAGCGGAAGGTGACGCGCTTTTCCATTCCGCCCGGCTGCGGCCCCTGTTGCGGTCAGGTCGCGGCTATTTGTTGGCGGCCTGGAACTTGCGCAGGATGTCGTTGCCGCGCTTCACCGCGTCGTTCATCGCCGTCTTGGCGTCCTTCTTGCCCGCGAACACCGCTTCCATCTCCTCCTCGATCACCTCGCGCCCCTGCACGAAGTTGCCGAAGCGCAAGCCCTTCGAATTCGCCGTCGGCGGCTTGTTGGTGAGCTGCTTCACGGGCATGTCGGCCCCGGGGTTCTTGTCGTAGAAGCCCGACTTGCGCGTCAGCTCGTAGGACGCCTGCGTGATCGGCACGTAGCCGGTCTTCGTGTGCCATTCCATCTGGATCTCGGGCCTGGACAGGAACGCGAAGAACTTTGCCACGCCCTTGTACTCCTCGGCCTTGCGCCCCGCCATCACCCACAGCGACGCCCCGCCGATGATCGAGTTCTGCGGCGCGCCCTTCACGTCGTCGTGATAAGGAATGAAATTGATCGACCACTCGAACTTGGCGGCCTTCTTGATGCCTGCCTGGGCCCCGGCACTGAGCGTGGCCATGGCGCACTCCCCGCTGGAGAACTTGGCGTCGCCCTGGTTGGTGCGTCCGGCGTAGGTGAACAGGCCCTTCTTCGCCATGTCGCCCAGCATCCCTACGTGCCGCACGTGCAGAGGCGAGTTGATGGTGAACACCGTGTCGAAGCCGCCCATGCCGTTCTGCTTCGTGCCGATCGGCACGTTGTGCCAGGCGCTGAAGTTCTCGATGTGCTTCCAGGACGGCCAGCTGGTGGTGTAGACGCACTGCTGGCCCGCTGCCTTCAGCTTCTCCGCCGCCGCCAGCAATTCCTTCCAGGTCTTCGGCGCGACCGGCTCAAGGCCTGCCTTCTTGAATGCGTCCTTGTTGATGTAGAACATGACCGTCGAGCTGTTGAAGGGGAACGACAGCATGTTGCCCTTCAGGTCGGAGTAATAGCCGGTCACCGTGGGCAGGTAGGCCTTCGGCTCGAAGGGCTCCTTGGCGTTCCGCATGACGGTGGCGATGGGTATGATCGCGCCCTTGGCCGCCATCATGGTGGCGGTGCCGACCTCGAAGACCTGCACGATGTGCGGCGGGTTCTTGGCGCGGTAGGCGGCAATCGCCGCCGTCATCGACTCGGGGTAGCTCCCCTTGTAGACCGCGTTAACCTTGTACTCCTTCTGCTCGGCATTGAACTTGTTGGCCAGCTCGTTCAGCGCCTCGCCGAGCGCACCGCCCATCGAGTGCCACCACTGGATATCGACTTGGGCGTGCGCGGGGGCCGACATGCCGAAGCTCGCTGCGACGGCAGCGGCCAGGATCTTGATACGCATAGGATCTCCTCTGGTTGTCTTTGTCCGACGGTGGCGATTCTCGCGACGCCACATGACGGAAATACTACCGAATTATCTCGCCGCGCGGTTGGACGATTCGAAGCGCTGCAGCATCTCGTTGCCGCGCTCGACGGCGCGGTCGAGCGCGTCCTTGGGGGTGCGCGCCTGCGCCCAGACCGCCTCCAGCTCCTCGTCGAGGATGGCCCGGATCCAGCGGTAGTCGCCCAGCCGGATGCCGCGCGAGTCGCGCGTCGGGGCCGCCACCAGCTGCCGCAGGGCGATCTCCTGGCCGGGGCGCTCGCGGTAGTAGCCGGCCTTGCGCGAGAGCTCGTACGCCTGGCGGGTGACCGGCAGGTATCCCGTGCGCTGGTGCCAGCGCGCCTGCTCGCCCGCCTGCAACAGGAACGAGAAGAATTTCGCCACCGCGCGGTACTCCGCGGGCTTCTTGCCGCCGAATGCCCACAGGCCCGCGCCGCCAGGCACCGTGTTCTGCGGCGCGCCGGGCACGTCGTCGTAATACGGCAGGTGGCTTGCGCCGATGGCGAACTTCGCGTCGCGCGCGATGCGCTCCTGCGCGGCCGAGGACGTGGTCAGCACCGCGCATTCGCCCGCGGCAAAGCGCGCCTCGGCCTCCTCGCCGCGTCCCGTGTAGGTGAAATAGCCGGCCTTCGACCAGGACGAGAGCATGGCGATGAAGCGCATCATCACGTGCGTGTTGAACGCAAACCGCGCATCCGCGCCGCCGACGCCGTTGCCGTTGGTCGCGAATTCCTGGTTGTGCCACAGGCTCATGTTCTCCAGCAGTACCCAGGCGGGCCAGGCCGTGGCGTAGCCGCAGGCCATGCCCGAGTCGATCAGCGTTCCCAGCGTGCGCACCATCTCGTACCAGGTGCGCGGCGGCTTCTCGGGATCGAGCCCGGACCGCCGGAACGCCTCCTTGTTGTAGTAGAGGATCGGCGTCGCGGCGTTGAAGGGCAGCGCCAGCAGCCGGCCCGAACCGTCGGAGAAGTAGCTCGCGACCGCGGGCACGAGGTCCGCCGTGTTCAGCTTGACGCCGGCCTCGGCGAGCACCTCCCAGGCGGGCTTCACGGCGCCGCGCCAGGCCATGAGGCTCGCGTTGCCGGCCTCGACCACCTGCACGAGATGCGGCCCCTTGCGCTCGAAATGCGCCGCCAGCGCGCGGCTGTAGGTCTGGTCGTAGCCGCCCTGGTACACCGCTTTCATCCGCACCTCGCGCTGCGAGGCGTTGAAGCGGCGCACGAGCGCGTCGAGCTCCGCGCCCGCCGGGCCCCGCATGGCGTGCCAGAGCTCGATCTCGGTGGCAGCGCGCGCGCCGCAGGTGAGCGCGACGCCGAGCGCGACGAGGAGGATGCGCAGCATGCGAGCCGCAGTATATAGTTCCAGGCGCCGCGCCGTTCCGGCCGCCGCTCGCCGGCGCACCTACAGACCAGAGGCCTCGCCGTGTCCGCCATTCATGAACTCACTGCCGCCGAGCTCGCGGCGAGCTACAGCGGCGGCGAGCTTTCGCCCGTCCAGGTCACGCGCGCGCTTCTGGAGCGCATCGACGCCTGGGAGCCGCGCTTGAACGCCATGTACCGCATCGACCGCGACGGCGCGCTGAAGCAGGCGCGCGACGCCGAGGCGCGCTGGCGCGTGCAGGCGCCGCTCTCGCCGCTGGATGGCGTGCCGGTGACCCTCAAGGAGAACATTTATACGAAGGGCGATCCGGCGCCAATCGGCACCGCGGCGAACCTGCCGGCCGCACCGCAAGCGGTGGATGCGCCGCCCGCCGCACGGCTGCGCGAGGCAGGCGCCGTGTTTCTCGGCAAGACCACCATGCCCGACTACGGCATGCTTTCCGCCGGCGTATCGAGCGTGCACGGCGTGACGCGCAATCCCTGGAACACGGCGCGGAATACTTCTGGCTCGAGCTCGGGGGCGGGTGCGGCAGCCGCGGCCGGGTATGCGCCGCTGCACCTCGGCACGGACATCGGCGGGTCGGTACGCCTGCCCGCTACGCACTGCGGCATCTTTGCGCTCAAACCCAGCCTCGGCCGCGTGCCGGTATATCCGCCCTACATGGGCCGCGTTACCGGCCCCATGACGCGCGACGTCGAAGCCGCCGCGCTGATGATGAACTGGCTCACGCTGCCCGATCCGCGCGACTACATGAGCCTGCCGTACCGGCCGGCGGATTACACCGAGGGGCTGGAGTCGCTGGATCTGAAGAAGCTCAGGATCGGCTTTCTTGCCGACATGCGAGCGGGCCTGCCGGTGCATGCGGAGGTGCGTGCAGCCGCGCAGGCCGCGGCGAAATCGCTGGCATCGGCAGGCGCGGCAGTGGAAGAAATGCAGAGTTTCCTCAAGCCGGAGATGCTCGACGGCATGGCGCGCTTTTTCGAGGCACGGTCCTGTAACGATTTCGTGCAACTGCCGCCCGAGCGGCAGCAGAAGGTGCTGCCGTTCGTGGCGGAGTGGTGCACCTGGCGCGCGAAGGATTTCTCCGGGCGCGACGTGATGCAGGCCTACGCGCAAGTGATGGCGTTGCGCGAGGCGGCGGTCGCCGCCTGCGAGCCCTACGACTACGTCATTTCGCCAACTTCTCCGATCCTGCCCTACGAGGCGGAGCTGCCCTGCCCCGGCAACGATCCGCACAACGCGCTGCCGCACATCGCCTTCACCGTGCCCTTCAACATGTCGGAGCAGCCCGCCGCGTCGGTGAACTGGGGCTTCAGCGCCGACGGCCTGCCGATCGGCATCCAGCTCATCGGCCACCGCTTCGACGACGCCGGCGTGCTCAAACTCGCGCGAGCCATCGAACTGCTCCGCCCGCCCCAGAACCCCTGGCCGAAATAATTGGGGTCAGGGCCGGATTTTTCCGGCGAGAGAAAATTGGGGTCAGGGCCGAATTTT
>DASTHP010000101.1:0-14009 GCA_035718125.1 Burkholderiales bacterium
GGCGACGAAGTACCGGAGGTCCTTGATGTCCATCTTGTGGGCCACTATAGCAAACGCCCACAGCCATCTGCATAACAGCTAGCAGACGGCGGCGACCGCCTCCTCGCGGTCGGCAACGAGTGCGCCCGCCAATGCCTCGAATGCCGATGTCTCGGGCCCCTGCACGCGTACCTCGCGGGCCCGCGGCAGCCGGGCGAAATTGCGTTGCGCCGAACGCCGGTAGGCGGGGTCGTAGTGCTCCTCGAGCAGGCGCGCGACGAGCGCTTCCCATGCGTTGTCCGCGGCGAGCGCCTTCCACTCTTCGATCCGCGCTCGCCCGTGCAGCGGCACGAGGCAATCGAGTTGCCTGCACAGGGTCGCGGGGTCGGCGAAGAAGTGCCGGTACTCGTCCATCAGCAGCGCCACGCGCGTGGCCGTGCTCGCCTCGAGCATCAGGCAATCGGCAGCGCGCATGCGCTCGATCAGCGCCTCCGGCACCTGCAGCTGGCCGATCTTGCGGCTCTCCCCCTCCACGAAAACCGGGCGCGCGCGCTCCAGCCGCGCAAGCTGCGCCAGCACCTGGGACTCGAAAGCCTTCTGCGACGGCTGCGGGCGGCCCGGAAGATCGCCCAGCACCGAGCCGCGGTGCGCGGCGAGCGCTTCGAGGTCGAGCACCTGCGCGCCTGCCTGCGCCAGCGCCCGCAGCAGCCGGCTCTTGCCGCTGCCCGTCGCGCCCTGGATGACGCGGAACGTGAACTCGCGCGGCAGCCTCGCGAGCTCCTCCACGACGAAGCGCCGGTAGGACTTGTAGCCGCCTGCGAGCGCGTGCGCGTCCCAGCCGACCTCGCGCAGCACGTGCACGAAGGCGCCGCTGCGCTTGCCGCCGCGCCAGCAATACACGAGCGGCCGCCAGCCCTTGGGGTGTGCTGCGAGCGGGCCTTCGAGGTGGCGCGCGATGTTTCTTGCGACCAGGGCCGCGCCGAGCCTGCGTGCCGCGAAGGGCGACACCTGCTTGTAGAGCGTGCCGACGCGCGCGCGCTCAGCGTCCTCGAGCACCGGCAGGGAGATCGCACCGGGGAGGTGGTCTTCCGCGTACTCCGCCGGCGAGCGTGCGTCGATGATCGCGTCGTGCGCAGCGAGCACGGACGCCTGCATCGCCACCGAGTGGGTCATAGCCGGCTTCATCGCATAAAATTCTACGCCCATGAACGCCCCCGAGACCCTGCGCCTCACCGAGTTCAGCCACGGCGGCGGCTGCGGTTGCAAGATCGCTCCCGGCATCCTGCAGGAGATCCTCGCCGCCGCGCCGCTGCAGGGCCTGCCGAAGGAGCTGATGGTCGGCACCGAGACGGCGGACGACGCCGCGGTGTATCGCCTCAACGACACGCAGGCGCTTGTCGCCACCACCGACTTCTTCACGCCGATCGTCGACGATGCCTACGACTTCGGCCGCATCGCGGCGACCAACGCGCTCTCCGACGTCTACGCCATGGGAGGCCGGCCGATCATGGCGCTCGCCGTGGTCGGCATGCCGCTGGACAAGCTCCCAGTGTCCGTGATCCGCAGGATCCTGGAGGGCGGCGCGGCGGTGTGCGCGCAGGCGGGCGTGCCGATTGCGGGCGGGCACTCCATCGACACGCTGGAGCCGATCTACGGGCTGGTGGCCCTGGGGCTCGTGCACCCGGACCGCGTCAAGCGCAACAGCACCGCGCGCGCGGGCGACCTGCTGGTGCTCGGCAAGCCGCTGGGCGTGGGCATTCTGTCCGCCGCGCTGAAGAAGGGCAGGCTCTCCGCGGGCGGCTATCGCACGATGCTCGCCGCCACGACGCAGCTCAATACGCCCGGCGAGGCGTTCGCGGCAATGAACGACGTGCACGCGGTGACCGACGTCACCGGCTTCGGCATCGCCGGCCACCTGCTGGAGATGCTGCGGGGCTCGCGGCTTGCGGGCGAGCTGCGCTTCGATGCGCTGCCGGTGTTCGCCGAAGCGCTCGACTGGGTGAAGCAAGGCGTGGCGACCGGGGCGTCGGAGCGCAACTGGAAGGGCTACGGCGTGGATGTGCAACTGCCGCCGGGCGCGCCCGACTGGCAGCGCAAGCTCCTCTCGGATCCGCAGACCAGCGGCGGTCTGCTGGTGGCCTGCGCACCTCGGGCCGAAAGCGCCGTGCTCGCGGAATTCGCGCGCCAGGGCTTTGCCGAGGCGCGCACGGTCGGGCGCCTCGCGTCCGGCGCGCCGCGTCTCGCGGTCACTTGAGCAGCGGCCGCAGGCCTTTCCACACGTTGTCCAGCAGGAGCGGCTGCGCGGCCTCGGTCGGGTGGATACGGTCGGGCTGGAACTTGGCGAAGTCCTCGCCCATCCCCTCGAACAGGAAGGGCACCAGCGCCGTCTTGTGGCGCTTGGCGAGTTCCGCGAAGGCCACCTCGAACTCGCGGGCGTAATCCGGCCCGTAGTTGGGCGGCATGCGCATGCCGACCAGCAGCACGCGCGCGCCTGCCTTCTGCGCCTGCTGGATCATCGCCGAGAGATTCTTCTTCATCTCCGGCACCGGCAAGCCGCGCAGGCCGTCGTTGGCACCGAGCTCCAGCACCAGCACCGCGGGCTTGTGCTGCGCGAGTGCCTTCGGCATGCGCGAGAGCCCGCCGCTGGTGGTTTCGCCCGAGATGCTGGCGTTCACGACGCTATAATCGAGGCGCTCGCGCTTGAGGCGCTCGACGAGCAGCGCCACCCAGCCGCGCTTCTCGGCGATGCCGTAGGCTGCCGACAGGCTGTCGCCGTACACGAGGATCGTCTTTCCCCAGGCCCCCACGGACAGGAACATGAACAAGCAGGCTACGAACGTGCTGGCGGCGCGCGGCATCGGCAAGACGGTGAAAAGCGGGGATCGCGACCTCGTCATTCTGCGCGATATCGAGCTCGCCGTCATGCCGGGGGAGGCGGTGGCCATCGTCGGCGCCTCGGGCTCGGGCAAGTCGACGCTGCTCGCCTTGCTCGCGGGGCTCGATACGCCCACGGCCGGCAGCGTGCTGCTGGACGGCGCCGACCTGTTCGCGCTCGACGAGGACGCGCGCGCCGAGCTGCGCGGCCGCGCCGTCGGCTTCGTGTTCCAGTCGTTCCAGCTCCTGCCCTCGCTGACCGCGCTGGAGAATGTGATGCTGCCGCTGGAGCTCGCCGGCCGCGACGACGCGGAGGCCGCGGCGCGCGGGATCCTCGCGCACGTGGGCCTCGGCGAGCGCCTGCACCATTACCCCAAGCACCTCTCGGGCGGCGAGCAGCAGCGCGTGGCGCTCGCGCGCGCCTTCGTGGTGCGGCCCAAGCTCCTGCTGGCCGACGAGCCCACCGGCAGTCTCGACGCCGAGTCGGGGGAGGCGGTGATCGCGCTGCTGTTCCAGCTCAACCGCGAGGCGGGCACCACGCTGGTGCTGGTGACGCACGACGAGCAGCTCGCCAGGCGCTGCCAGCGGGTGGTGCGCCTCGCTGCCGGAAAGATCGTCGCGTGATGCGGCTTGCCTTGCGCATGCTGGCGCGCGACTGGCGCGCCGGGGAGGTGCGCGTGCTCGCGGTCGCGCTGGTGGTGGCGGTGGCGAGCATCACCAGCGTCGCCTTCTTCGCCGATCGGGTGAGCCGGGCATTGGTGCGCGACGCGCATCAGCTGCTCGGCGCCGACCTGGTGCTGGTCTCCGACCACGCCTGGCAGCGCGAGGTGGCCGACGAGATCGCGCGCCGGGGCCTCGCGCGCGCCGAGGCGCTCAACTTCATCAGCATGGCGCGCGCGGGCGAGGCGAGCACGCTCGCTGGCGTCAAGGCGGTGACCGACAACTACCCGCTGCGCGGCAGGCTGCGCATCGCCCCGGCACCCAACGCGCCCGATGCCGCCGCGGCGGGCGGCCCGCCGCGCGGCAGCGTGTGGCTCGAGGAGCGCCTGGTGAGCGCGCTCGGCGTGCCGGTGGGTGCCAGCCTGCGGCTCGGTTCGGCGGAGCTCAAGGTGGACGCGGTGCTGACGCTGGAGCCCGAGCGCGGCGCGAACTTCTTCAACATCGCCCCGCGCCTGATCATGAACGCGGCGGACCTTCCCGTCACGGGCCTGGTGCAGCCCGGCAGCCGCATCTGGTACTACCTGTATGCCGCGGGCGAGCCGCCCGCCGTCGCGTCGTTCGAGCAATGGGTGCGCGCGCGGCTCGAGCGCGGCCAGCGCGTCGACAACCTGGAAAGCGGCCGCCCCGAAGTGCGTGCCTCGATCGAGCGTGCGCAGCGCTTCCTCGGCCTGACCGCGCTGCTCGCCGCGATCCTCGCCGGCGTGGCGATCGCGCTCGGCACGCGCCGCTACGTCGAGCGTCACCTGGACGGCTGCGCCGTGATGCGCTGCCTGGGCGCGACACAGGCGCGGCTGCTGGGGCTGTACGGCATCGAGTTCGCGCTGCTGGGCGCGGTGGCCTGTGCCCTCGGCTGCCTGATCGGTTACGCGGCCCAGGGCGCGATCGCGGCGGCGCTCGGCGACTTGCTGCGCGCGTCGCTGCCCGCGGCCTCCGCGCTGCCGGCGCTGCAGGGGTTCCTGGTGGGGCTGGTGCTGCTCCTCGGCTTCGCGCTGCCGCCGCTCGTGCAGCTGAAGAACGTGCCAGCGGTGCGCGTGATCCGGCGCGAGGCCGGGACGCCGCGCTCGGGCACCGTGGCCGTGTATGCCGCCGGCGTCGCCGCGCTCGCGGGATTGCTGGTATGGCAGGCGGGCGATGCGCGCCTCGGCCTTACCGTGATCGGCGGTTTCGGCGTCGCGGTGCTGGTGTTCGCCGCGGTGGCCTGGGTCTCGCTGCGCGCAATCTCCTCCGCGCCGGTGGCGCGGCGCCTCGGCGCGCGCAGCATCGCGCTGCGCTACGGCCTCGCGAACCTGCGGCGCCATGCGCGCGGCAATGCCGTGCAGGTCGCCAGCCTCGCGCTGGGCCTCACGGCGGTGCTGCTGCTCACCTTCACGCGCAACGACCTGGTGGACGCCTGGCGCCGCAGCGCGCCGCCCGACGCGCCCAACCGGTTTCTCCTCGGCGTGCAGCCGGAGCAGCTCGCCAGCGTGCAGAGCTTCTTTGCCGCGCGCGGCATCGCCGCGCCGGAGCTCTATCCCATGGTGCGCGGGCGCCTGGTGGCCGTGAACGGCAAGCCGGTGGCCGAGGCGGACTATGGCGAGGAGCGCGCCAAGCGCCTGGTGGAGCGCGAGTTCAACCTGTCCTACGCGCAGCAGGCGCCGGCGCACAACCAGGTCGTCGCCGGCAGCTGGTTCCGGCCGGGCGCCCGCGAGCTGTCGGTCGAGGAAGGCATCGCCAAGACGCTCGGCTGGAAGCTTGGTGACGAGCTCACCTTCACGGTGGGGGCGGATCGCTTCCGCGCGCCGATCACCTCGATGAGGAAGCTGCGCTGGGACTCGATGAAGATCAATTTCTTCGTCATCGCGCCGCCGGCGGTGCTCGGCGAGTTCCCGGCCAGCTACGTCTCGGCGTTCCGCGTAGAGCCGCAGCAGGAGCCGGCGCTCAACGAGCTGGCGCAGCGCTTTCCTAACCTCACGCTGGTGGACGTCGGCGCGGCGGTGCGCCAGGCGCAGGGCGTGATCGACCAGCTGATCAGCGCGGTGCAGTTCGTGTTCCTGTTCGCCCTCGGCGCGGGCCTGCTGGTGCTGTACTCGGCGCTGGTGGCGACCGAGGACGAGCGCCGCCGCGAGGCGGCGGTGATGCGCGTCTACGGCGCCTCGCGCGCGCAGGTCACCGGCAGCCAGCGCACCGAGTTCCTCGCCATGGGGCTGGTGGCCGGCGTGCTCGCGACGCTCGGCGCGGCGGTGATCGGGCAACTGCTGGCGCGCCGCGTGTTCGAGCTGGACCTGCCGCCCAGTCCCGAGCTGTGGATCGCGGGGCCGCTCGCCGGCGTGCTGCTGCTCTCGCTCAACGCGTGGCTCTCGGCGCGCAAGGTGCTCACGGCTTCCCCTGCCCTGACGCTGAGGGACTCGGTCTAGAATCGGCCATGGCCGACGTCTTCCTCGTCGTCATCGCGGTGGCGGTGGTGGCGATCTTCGTGCTGCTGGTCCCCGTGTTCCTGGGCCGCAATGCCGGCCAGGGCGACGCGCGCGAGCTGCGCCGCGAGCTCGCCGACGGGCTCGACCGGGGCAGCAAGGCCCTGATTTCGCAGCTCACCGCGATCTCCGCGGTGCAGAACAACCAGATCGACGCGTTCTCGCGCCAGCTCACGGAGCTCGTCGCCGCCAACGAGCGCCGCTTCCAGGAGCTGCGCGAGTCCGTCGAGGCGCGGCTGCGCGCGGCGATCGAGGACGCCAGAGGCGGCCGCGAGGAAAGCGCGGCGACGCTCAAGCGCTTCGGCGAGTCGCTGAACGAGCGCTTCGAGGCGATCCGCAAGGACAACGCCGAGCAGCTCGAGCGCATGCGTGTCACCGTGGATGAAAAGCTGCACGCCACGCTGGAGCAGCGCCTGGGGGAGTCCTTCAAGCTGGTATCGGACCGGCTCGAGGCGGTGCACAAGGGTCTCGGCGAGATGCAGACGCTCGCCGCCGGCGTGGGCGACCTGAAGCGCGTGCTGACCAACGTCAAGACGCGCGGCACCTGGGGCGAGGTGCAACTGGGCGCGCTGCTCGAGCAGATGCTGACCCGCGAGCAGTACGAAATGAACGTCGCGACGCGCCCCGGATCGCGCGAGCGCGTGGAGTACGCCGTGCGCTTGCCCGGGCGCGACAGCCACTCGCACGTCTGGTTGCCCATCGATTCCAAGTTCCCGATCGCGGACTATGAGCTGCTGGTCGCGGCGCAGGAGCGCGCCGATCCGGTCGCCGTCGAAGAGGCGGCGCGCGCGCTGGAAGCGCGGCTGCGCATGGAGGCCAAGCAGATCCGCGAGAAATACGTGGAGCCGCCCCATACCACCGACTTCGCCATCATGTTCGTCCCGACCGAAGGCCTGTATGCGGAAGCCTTGCGCCGGCCGGGCCTGGTGGACGCGCTGCAGACCGAATACCGCGTCTCGGTCGTGGGGCCGATGAATCTCGCCGGGCTGCTGAACAGCCTGCAGATGGGTTTCCGCACGCTCGCGATCGAGAAGCGCTCGAGCGAGGTGTGGGAGCTGCTCGGCGCGGTGAAAACGGAATTCGGGCGCTTTGGCGAAGTGCTGGCGGCGACCAAGCGGCAGATCGAAACCGTGGCGCGCTCCATCGAGGGCGCTGAAACGCGCACGCGGCAGATGGCGCGCAAGCTCAAGGAAGTCGAGGAAGTCTCGGAATCGAAGACCAAGCGCCTGTTCAACGTGGATGCCGGCGGGGATGAAACGCCCTAGGGTCGCGCCGCGATGAAGCGCGCCGGATACGTGCGGCCATGAAGCGCCTCGGTGTCCTCACCAGCGGCGGCGACGCCCCCGGCATGAACGCAGCGGTGCGTGCCGTGACGCGCGCGGCGCTCGCGCGCGGCTGGGAAGTGTGCGGCGTGCGCAACGGCTACGCCGGGCTGCTGGCCGATGCGATCATGCCGCTCGCGGCGCGCGACGTCGGCGGCATCGTGCAGCGCGGTGGCACTTTCCTCGGCAGCGCGCGCTGCCCGGAGTTCGCGCAGCCCGCGGGACGTGCGCAGGCGCTGCGCCATCTCGCCGCACGCGGCATCGAGGCGCTGGTGGTGGTGGGTGGCAACGGCTCGCAGACTGGCGCGGCGTCGCTCGCACGCGAAGGCTTCGCCACGGTGGGCGTGCCCTCCACCATCGACAACGATCTCTACGGCACCGACGTGAGCATCGGCGCCGACACCGCGATCAATGTGACGCTGGAAGCGATCGACCGTCTGCGTACCACGGCATCCTCGCACCAGCGCGCCTTCGTGGTGGAGACCATGGGCCGCGACTGCGGCTACATCGCGCTGATGGCGGGCATCGCGGGCGGCGCGGAAGTAATCGCCATTCCCGAGCGTGAAGTCGAGGCCGCCGAGGTCGCCGAGCGCCTGCGCGCCGCGTACCGCCGCGGCAAGACGCACGCGCTGGTGGTGGTCGCCGAGGGCGCAAAGCACGGCGTGCAGGGGTTGCTGAAGCTCTACGGCGAGCAAAAGGACACCATCGGCTTCGAGTTGCGCCTCACCCGCCTGGGGCACGTGGTGCGCGGCGGCGTGCCAAGCGCGGCCGACCGCGTGCTCGCCACGCGCCTCGGGGCCGCTGCGGTGGACAGCCTGGCGGCCGGAAGAATCGGCGTGCTGCTCGGCAACCTGCATGGCGACGTTTCGGCGACGCCGCTTGCGGAGATCGCCGGCCGCATGCGGCCGGCGAACGCCGCATTGCTCGAGCTCGCGCGGACGATGGCCCTTTGATCCGTAACTCGTTGAACGAAATATTGGTTCTAAGCCGGCTGACGTTTCTGTAAGATTCCGGAGTCGTCACAGGCCGGCCCCGGCGCCGGACGGTCTTTCCATGCGGCTCTCCCTTCGCTTCATCGTGCCCCTCGGCCTTGCCCTCGCCGCCATCGCCTACGCGGTGGTGCCGCTGGTGGACCGGCTGACGCTGCAGTGGTTCGTGCGCGACCTGGATATCCGCGCCACCACCATCGCGACGGCAGCGCAGGAGCCGCTGGCCTCGGTGGTGCGCGAGCCGCGCGCGCGCCAGAGCCAGAAGCTGCGCGGCTACTTCGAGCGCATCGTGCAGGACGAGCGCATCTACGCGCTCGGCTTCTGCGACCCGGAGGGCAAGCTCGTCTACGCCACCAGCACCTTCCCCGGCAGCGTGATGTGCAGCGGTACCGCCGCGGGCGATGAGGCGAACCGCGTGGTCCAGGACGTGCATGGGCCGCTGCACGTGTCCGCCAACCCGGTCAGCGCCGAGGGCGAAGCGCTCGGCCACCTGGTGATCGTGCACGACATGAGCTTCGTGGCGCGGCGCAGCGACGACACGAAGAAATACGTCGTCTGGCTGTTCGCCGCCATCGCCGGGGTGGTGGCGCTGATCACCGTGATCATCGCGGAGATCAGCTGGCGCGGCTGGGTGGCCGGCATGAAGCGCATCATCTCGGGCGAGGCGCTGCTCGGCACGCGCGAGAGCCTCAAGGTCACGGCCCCCGAGCTGCGGCCGATCGCGCGCGACCTGCAGGCGCTGGTGCGGGACCTGGAAGCCGACCGCCGCGCGCGCGACGAGAGCCAGATGCACTGGGGCCCGGAGGTGCTGCGCGGCGTGCTGCGCGAGGACCTGAAGGGCGACGAGGTGCTGATCGTCTCCAATCGCGAGCCCTACATCCACGTGCGCCGCAAGGACAACGTGATCGAGATCCAGCGGCCGGCCAGCGGCCTGGTCACGGCGCTCGAGCCGGTGATGCGCGCCTGCTCGGGCACCTGGATCGCGCACGGCGCCGGGTCCGCCGACCGCGACACCGTGGACAAGAGCGACCATGTCATGGTGCCGCCCGAGAAGCCCGCCTACCGCATTCGCCGCGTCTGGCTGTCCAAGGAGGAGGAGCAGGGCTACTACTACGGCTTCGCCAACGAGGGCCTGTGGCCGCTTTGCCACATCGCGCATACGCGTCCCACCTTCCGCGCCGGCGACTGGGAGCACTACAAGGCGGTGAACCGGCGCTTCGCCGGCGTGGTGGTGGACGAGGCGCGCACCGAGGACCCGATCATCCTGGTGCAGGACTATCATTTCGCGCTGCTGCCGCGCATGGTGCGCGAGCGGCTGCCGCGCGCCACCATCATCGCGTTCTGGCACATTCCCTGGCCGAACCCCGAGGCTTTCGGCATCCTGCCCTGGCGCGAGGAGGTGCTGGACGGCATGCTCGGTTCCTCGATCCTGGGCTTTCACACGCAGTTCCACTGCAACAACTTCTTCGATACGGTGGACCGCTTCCTCGAGGCGCGCGTGGACCGCGAGACCTTCACCATCTCCTACGGCGGCGAGCCCACCGAAGTGCGCCGCTACCCGATCTCGATCGAGTGGCCGCCCGCGGCGCTTGCCACGCAGGCGCCGGTGGCCGAGGCGCGGCGCGCGCTGCGCGAGCGCCTCGGCATCGCGCCGGACGTCGCGATCGGCGTGGGCGTGGACCGGCTGGACTACACCAAGGGCATCCTCGAGCGCTTCATGGCGGTGGAGCGGCTGCTGGAGCTCGAGCCGCGCTGGATCGGCAAGTTCACCTTCGTGCAGGCGGCGGCGCCTTCGCGCTCCACCATCGACGAGTACCAGAACCTGGAGGTGCGCGTGCGCGCGCTGGCCGAGCGCATCAACCAGCGCTTCGGCTCCGGCAGCTACCGGCCCATCGTGCTGCGCATCGAGCACCACGAGTCCGCGCTGGTCTACGAGATGTACCGCGCGGCCGAGCTCTGCTGCGTTTCCAGCCTGCACGACGGCATGAACCTGGTGGCCAAGGAATTCGTGGCGGCGCGCGACGATGCGCAGGGCGTGCTGATCCTGTCGCAGTTCACCGGCGCGGCGCGCGAGCTGGCCGAGGCGCTGGTGGTCAACCCCTACGACATCGAGCAGAGCGCCGCGGCGCTGCACGTCGCGCTCACCATGCCGCCGGCCGAGCAGCGCGCTCGCATGCGCAGCATGCGCACGCTGGTGCAGGACTTCAACGTGTTCCGCTGGGCCGGCCGCATGCTGCTCGACGCGGCGCGCATGCGCAACCGCCGGCGCGTGCTCGCGCACGCGCGCGGCGCCCGGCGCGAAAGCGGCACGGGCTGAGCAATGGCGATGCAGGCCTTGCCCGCCTTCGCGGCCGACTGGGCGATCTTCCTCGACGTGGATGGCACGCTGCTCGAGCACGCCGCGCGTCCCGGCGACGTGCGCGCGGAAGCGCCGGTGTTTCGCCTGCTCGAGGCGCTGCAGCGCGGCACGGGCGGCGCGCTGGCGCTGATCAGCGGGCGCGGGATAGCGGACCTCGACCGCCTGTTCGCGCCGCTGCGGCTGCCGCTCGCGGGCCAGCACGGCATCGAGAGGCGCGACGCGGCGGGGCGCCTGCACCGGCACGCGTTTCCCGCGGACCCGCTGCGCCGCGCCGCGGCGCGCATCGGCGCGTTCGCCGCGCGCCACGAGGGCCTGCTGTTCGAGGACAAGGGCCACAATCTGGCACTGCACTTCCGCCTGGCGCCGCAGCTCGCGGGCGCGGCGCAATCCGCGCTGCGCGAGGCGGCGGCGCAGCTCGGCGGCGAGTTCGAGGTGCAGGAGGGCAAGATGGTGGTCGAGCTCAAGCCCTCGGGCCGCGACAAGGGCGTGGCGATCGAGGAGTTCATGCGCGAGCCGCCCTTCGCCGGGCGTACCCCGGTGTTCATCGGCGACGATCTCACCGACGAGTTCGGCTTCGGCGTGGTGAACCGGCTCGGCGGCCACTCCGTGAAGGTCGGGCCCGGCCTGTCGGCCGCGCGCCACCGTGTCGCGGATGCCGCGGCGGTGCGCGGGCTGCTGGCGGCATGGGCGGCGCTGCACGCATGAGCCAGTCGCTCGATCTGGCGGTCGTCGGCAACGCCAACATCGCGGCGCTCATCGACGCGCGCGCCGAGATCGTCTGGGCCTGCCTGCCGCGCATGGACGGCGACCCGGTGGCCTGCACGCTGCTGCGCGAGCGGCGCGGCGCGGACGACTTCGGCTTCTTCGCCGTGGAGCTGGCGGACTTTTCGCACAGCGACCAGGCGTACCTCCCCAACACCACGATCCTCGTGACGCGCCTGTACGACCGGCGCGGGGGGGCGGTCGAGATCACCGATTTCGCGCCGCGCTTCCGGCATCACGGCCGGCTGTTCAACCCGATGACCCTGGTGCGCCAGGTGCGCCCGCTCGCCGGCAGCCCGCGCGTGCGCGTCCTGCTGCGCCCGGCCTCGCAGTACGGCGCCAGGCGCGCCTCGCTCACCTACGGCAGCAACCACGTGCGCTACGTGGCCGACAACTACGTGATGCGCGTCACCACCGACTGCTCGATCACGGCGCTGGTCGACGAGCAGGCCTTCGTGCTGCAGCGGCCGCTCGCCTTCGTGCTCGGCCCCGACGAGACCCTGCAGGGGGCGGTGCCGGAGACCGCGCGCCGCTTCCTGGAAGAGACCACCGACTACTGGCACGACTGGGTGCGCGACCTGCAGATCCCGTTCGAATGGCAGGACGAGATCATCCGCGCCGCGCTCACGCTCAAGCTCTCGGCCGTGGACGACACCGGCGCGCTGGTGGCGGCGGTGACCACCTCGATTCCGGAGGAGCCGGGCGGCGGGCGCAACTGGGACTACCGGTATTGCTGGCTGCGCGACGCCTACTTCACCATCAACGCGCTCAATCGCCTGAACGCGACGCGCACCATGGAGCGCTTCCTCGACTACATCATCAATCTGGCCGCGGGGGCGGAGGGCGCGCGGCTGCAACCGGTGTATCGCATCAACGGCGCCGCGCAGATGGCCGAGCGCGAGATCGCCTCGCTGCCGGGCTACCGCGGCATGGGGCCGGTGCGGGTGGGCAACCAGGCGGCGCTGCAGGTGCAGAACGACGTCTACGGCTCGGCGGTGCTCGCCGCCACGCACGTGTTCTTCGACCGGCGCCTGATCCGCACCGGGCAGCAGGCGCTGTACGCGCAGCTCGAGGTGCTCGGCGAGCGCGCGGCCGCCGTGTGGGACCAGCCCGATGCCGGGCTCTGGGAGCTGCGCGGTGCCGCGCGCGTGCACACGTTCTCCAGCGTCATGTGCTGGGCCGCCTGCGACCGCCTGGCGAAGATCGGTGTACGTCTCGGCCAGGCGTCGCGCGCCGTGCATTGGCGCGCGCTCGCCGATCGCATGCACCGCGGCATCTGCGAGCGCGCCTGGAGCGACAAGCGCGGCAGCTTCGTCGCCAGCTTCGGCGGCGAGGGCCTGGACGCGAGCCTGCTGCTGCTCGCCGAGCTGGGATTCGTGCCGGCCGCCGACCCGCGCTACCGCGCCACCGTTGCCGCGGTGGAGCGCGAGCTGAAGAAGGGCGATTTCGTGTTCCGCTACACCGAGCCCGACGACTTCGGCGCGCCGCGCAACGCCTTCCTGGTCTGCAGCTTCTGGTTCGTGGACGCGCTCGCCGCCGTGGGGCGGCGCGAAGAGGCGCGCGCCATGTTCCAGGGCCTGCTCGACTGCCGCAACCGGCACGGCCTGCTCGCCGAGCACGTCGATCCCGCGACGCGCGAGCAGTGGGGCAACTTCCCGCAGACCTACAGCATGGTCGGGCTGGTCAACTCCGCGACGCGGCTCTCGATCGGCTGGGACGAGGCGTTCTGAGCGGGCTCAGGCGAGCCCCTCGAACAGCTGCACCTGCACCGGCTCGCCGGCCGCGACGCGCCCGCGCTCGTGCTCGAGCACGATGAAGCAGTTCGCCTCGGACATCGAGCGCAGCACGCCCGAGCCCTGCTGGCCGGTGGTCTTCACCTTCCATTCGCCGGCGTCGCGGTAGAGGACGCCGCGCTGGTACTCGGTGCGGCCGGCGACCTTGCGCAGCGGCTCCGCGGCGGCTGCCTTGAGCAGCGGCAGCGCGCAATCGCCCGCGCGCCCGGAGAGGAATAGCAGCGCCTCGCGCACGAACTGGTAGAAGGTCACCATCACGGCGACCGGGTTGCCCGGCAGGCCGAAGAGGAACGCCCCGCCGATGCGGCCGAAGGCCATCGGCCGCCCGGGGCGCATGGCGATCCTCCAGAAGAGCGCCTCGCCGAGCTTGGCCATCATCGGCTTGACGAAATCGGCTTCGCCCACCGAGACGCCGCCCGTGGTGATGATCGCATCCGCGCGCTCCGCCGCCCTGCGGAACGCCGCCTCCAGCTGCGCCGGGTCGTCGCGCACCACGCCCAGGTCGTGGATCTCCACGCCCAGGCGCGCGAGCATGCCGTGCAGGGTGTAGCGGTTGGAGTCGTAGACCTCGCCCTGCTTGAGCGCGGCGCCGATGGAGACCAGCTCGTCGCCGGTGGAGAAGAAGGCGACGCGCAACTTGCGATGCACCCGCACTTCGCCGATGCCGAGCGAGGCGATGAGGCCGAGCTCCGCCGGCCGCAGCAACTGGCCGGGCCCGAGCACGGGCACGCCTTTCTTCAGGTCCTCGCCCGCGTAGCGCA
>DASTHP010000102.1:0-4228 GCA_035718125.1 Burkholderiales bacterium
GGAGGACTGGGGCCTGCAGGGCGTCACCGACGGCGAGTTCCGCCGCACCTATTTCCACGTGGACTTCCTCGAGCAGCTCGAGGGCGTGGAAGTGAAAGGCGGCATCCAGCTGAAGTTCCACGGCGCCGCGGGCGACGTGGATTTCGCGCCGCCGGTGATGCACGTGACCAAGAAGCTCAAGCACGTGAGGCCGATCCAGCTCGAGGACTTCAAGTTCCTCAAGTCGGTGACCAAGCGAACGCCCAAGGTGACCATCCCGTCGCCCACCATGCTGCATTTCCGCGGCGGACGCGGCGCCATCAGCCGCGAGGCCTACCCCGACATGGAGGGCTTCTACGAGGACGTGGCGCGCTGCTACCGCGACGAGATCCGCCAGCTCGCGGACGCCGGCTGCCGCTACCTGCAGCTCGACGACACGAATCTCGCCTACCTGTGCGACCCGAAGATGCGCGAGGGGGCGAAGCAGCGCGGCGACGACCCGAACGAGCTGCCCAAGCGCTACGCGCGCCTGATCAACGCGGCGATCGCCGGCAAGCCCAAGGACATGACGGTCGGGGTGCACCTATGCCGCGGCAACTTCCAGAGCGCCTGGGCGGCCGAGGGCGGCTACGAGCCGGTGGCCGAGGTGCTGTTCAACGAGCTGCAGGTGGACGCCTATTTCCTCGAGTACGACGACGCGCGCTCGGGCGATTTCGCCCCCTTGCGCTTCGTGCCCAAGGGCAAGACGGTGGTGCTGGGCCTGGTGACCACCAAGCTCGGCACGCTGGAATCCAAGGACGAGCTGAAGAAGCGCATCGCGCAGGCCGCCCGGCACGTGCCGCTCGAGCAGCTGTGCCTCTCCCCGCAGTGCGGCTTCTCCAGCACCGTGCACGGCAACGTGCTCGCGGTGGAGGCCCAGGCGGCGAAGATCCGCCTGGTGGTCGATACCGCGCGCGAGGTCTGGGGCGGCTAGCCCGCGCTAGGCGCGAAGGATTCCTTGGTGGCGTCCTTGCCGAGCTTGTACAGGCCCGGGTAGGCCTCGCGGAACACGCGCTGGATCTCATCGACCGGCACGTCCGCATGGGTGCCGCGATCGCGCAGGTACTCCATGTGGCGCCGCTCGTCGGCGTCGAACGGGTGGAAGATCGAGTCGTGGCGGCCGTCGAACTCCAGCGGCTTGACGCGGAACTTGCGGCACAGCTCCAGGTTGAAGGCGGGCGTCGCCTTCACCCACTTGCCCTCCAGCCACAGCTCGGTGTAGCCGTGGTAGACGAACAGATCGCTGCCGCCCATGCGCTCGGCGAGCCGCGGCGTGGTCAGGTGATTCTTCACGTCGGCGAAGCCCACGCGCGCCGGGATGCCGACGGCGCGCGCACAAGCCGCGAGTAGCGCCGCCTTGCCGATGCAGAAGCCCTCGCCCGTTTGCAGGCATACGCTGCCCCGGAAGCTGGCGTCGCTGGTGAAGTCGAGGAACGGGTTGTAGCGGATGGCGTCGCGCACGGCGTAATACAGCGACACCGCGCGCTCGAGGTCGGTGGTGCCCTTGACGTGCTGGCGCGCGAACGCGATGACGTCGGGATGGTCGCTGTCGACATAGCGACCCGGGGAGAGAAACTCTTTCATTGGTCGAGCCCCATCATGCGGCGCGTGGCCGCGAAAAGCGGGTTCGCCCGGTCGGCGAGCCCGTCGATCACCGTGAAATGGTCCCTGCCCGGCATCGGCACGTCGCGCGCCAGCACGGACTTCCAGCGCTGTGCGAGCAGCGCGTTCTGGCGCTTGAATTCCGAGCTCTCCAGGCCGCCGACGGCAAGGGTGAGCGGCGCGCGCGTCGCGGGCGGCAGGAACGCGGGCGAGAGCTTGAGCGCCGTCGCCTCGTCCAGCCGCAGGTCGCCCTGCAGCCAGTCCACCTGCACGAGCGGGCGCAGGTCATACACGCCGCTCACGGCGAGCGCCCCTTTGTAGAGGTCCTTCGGTAGCGAACGCTCGTACACCTGCCACAGCGCCGCGAGCATCATCGCGGCGAGGTGGCCGCCGGCCGAATGGCCGCTGACGAACAGGCGCTCCTCGTCCATGCCGTATTCCTCGGCGTGGCGGTAGACCCAGGCGGACGCCGCGAGCATCTGCTGCACGATGCGCTCCACCGTCACCACGGGGGCGAGGCCATAGTTCACCACCACCAGCGACACCCCCGCGTCCACCCAGGCCGGCGCGAGGAAGGAAAAATCCTTCTTGTCCAGCGACCTCCAGTAGCCGCCGTGGATGAAGACCAGCACGCTGCCGTCGCCCTTGCGCGCGGGGAAGATGTCCAGCGTCTCGCCGGGCGCGTTGCCGTAGGCGCGATCGAGATAGCAGATCATCGTGCCGCGCGCGCGCGCCGAGCTCTCCTGCCAGCGCGCGAAGTGCCGCGGATGGTCGGGGAACAGCTCCCGGTTGTTGTACTCGCGGCTGAGGAAGGCGGGATCGCTCATGGGCGGGGGATTCTAGCGGGTCTTCTCGGTTCGCAGCCAGGTCACCGGCCGGCCGAGCGAGCGCTCGAGCGCCTTCTGCTCGGGGTCGGCAAGCGCCGCTTCGCGGGCCTTGCGGATCGCCGCGGCCTGGGCTGCCGCATCGGGCGTGGCCGGGTTCTCCACCAGGGCGTCCAGGATGGCGAGGAAGTTGCTGCGGCCGCGCCGGTGCGTCTCGCCGTAGCCCTTGAGCAGCCCCGCGCAGGCCACGACCTCGAGCGCGAGCGCGGTGCTGCGCGGCGCGGCGTCGCGCACCGCGGCAAGCCAGCGCTCGATCAGCGCCTGCTCCTCGGCGTAGCGCAGGCTGTGCGGCCGCCAGGGCTTGAGCCAGGCGAGCGCGCGTACCAGGAGGTAGCCGCCGGCGCCGGAGGTCTTCACGTGCATGCCGACGTTGTAGGCGTCGAGCTTGCCGCGCCGCTCGGCCCAGGCACGCAGCCGCCGCCCGAGCGCGGGCGGCAGCAGCGATGCCATTTCCTCGACACCGGGCTTGAGGTAATCGATGACCACCACCGGCTCGCCCGCGCGCGCACCGACCTCCTGTCGCACACGCGCGAAGCGCGTCGCGCGCGTCTTCAGGTCGGCGACGCGGATGATGTCTTCGTAGCTCATCCACAGGGCGAGCTCGCGGCCGGCTTCGCCGACGAGCTTTGCGTCCGCGTCGCCCAGGGTGGCGACGCGCTCGAGGTACAGCCGCGCGTAGCCTTCGCCCTGGTAGTCGCGCAGGCGCGCCGCGCCGAGCTCCAGGATCTCGCGCGTCTCGGGCGGCAGCGGCCGCGGCGCGGGCGCCGGCGCCGGCCGCGCGCTCGCCGCGATGTCGAAGCCCGCCGCAAAGCCGCGCAGGCTCGCCTCCGCGCCCTTGCCCGAGCGGCGGATCGCGGCCTCGCAGGCTTCGCGCGGCAGGGGCAGCGCACCCGAGCCCGCCATCGCGCCGAACAGCACCGCGTTGATCACCGTGCCGCTCGCCTGCGCGGCCTCTCGCATATCGAAGAGCACGGCGCGCTTGGCCAGGTGCCTGGCTGCCCCCAGCACCCGGTCGCTGGAGAAGCGCCCATCCGCCATCTGCATCTTCTCCGCGGTCGCGTAGATGCGATGCGTCGACGCGATCAGCGTGGTGCGCTCCGGGCTGACATAGCCGTTCTGCATGGCGCGACCGGCCTCGAGCAGCTCCGAGGCCACCATCACGTCCACGTTGCCGGGGCTGGGCGTGAGTGACATTACGGGCTCGCGCCCGCCCAGCAGCTCGCGCTTGGCCGGGTAGATCTCCAGGTAGTACGTGGTGGCGCCGGTGCGCTGTGCCACGCCGGGGATGGAGGTCGCCTGCGCCGGGTAGCCGCAGGCCGTTGCCGCGTGCATGAGCCAATCGGCCATCATGCCGCCGCCTTCGCCGCCCAAGGCAGCGATCAGCACGGTGAGGGAGCGCTCCGGCAGCATGGCCATGTCAGGCGGCCTGTGTGTCGCCGCCGCGCACCGCGCGGCGCAGGGCTTCGACCAGGCGATCCCACAGGCCCGGGTTCTGGATCACTTCGGCGCGGTAGAAAGACGGGCACAGCGTGGCCGCGTGCGCGTTCTCGCCGCACAGCCCGCAGCCCACGCAGCCCTCGATTACGGTGGCGACCGGGTCGCGTCGCAAGGGGTCTGGGTTGTCCTTCACGGTGAGCGTGGGGCAGCCCGAGAGCCGGATGCAGGAGTGGTCCCCGGTGCAGGTGTCCTCGTCCACGCCGTACTTCACGCGCACCACGCGCTCG
>DASTHP010000103.1:0-2090 GCA_035718125.1 Burkholderiales bacterium
GGCCCGCGCAGCAGCACGCGGTTGCCGGGCTTCAGGCCCATGTCGCGCACCAGCACGTTGGCGATGCGGTTCGCCTGCGCGTAGAGCTCGGTGTAGGTGCAGCCGCCCTCCGGCGCGCGGATCACCGGCCGGTGGCCGAAGCCCTTGCTCACCATCTTGTCGAGCAGCTCGGTGGCGCAGTTCAGGCGCGCCGGGTAGCGGAACTCCGGCCGCCCGAGCAGGAACTCCGGCCACTGCTCGCGCGGCGGCAGGTTGTCGCGGGCGAAGCTATCGACGTGGGCCGTGTAGTTCATCGAAGGGCCTCAGCCAGTAGTAGGTGAAATCGATCTCGGCGGGCTTGGCGACGCGGCGGGGCTGCACCGCGTACCAGGCCCAGAATTCCTTCGCCAGCGACGTGTCGAAGATGCGCAGCGCGCCGGCCTTCTCGCGCTCGCGCAACAGCGTCTCCAGCGCGCCGATCGGCTCCGGCCCGAACTTGGTCAGGCCGACGCGGCCGCCGTACTTGTCGTAGAGCGCCTTGTTCGCCTTGAAGCTGGTGATCCACGGGCCCCACACGCGCTGGCGCGACCCGGGATCGCGCGAGGCCGCCTCGCGCTCGGCGTCATGGCGCGCCACCTGGCGGTAGGTGTCGCGCTCGCGCAGCAGCTGCTCGCGCTGCTCGGCGGCGAGGTTGGGCCGGGCGAGCGCCGCCTCGATCTGCTCCAGCCGCTGCGCGCGCCGCGCCTTGTCGCGCCGCTGGAACTCCTCGTTCCATTGCGCGTAGGCTGCCAGGTCGGCGTCGGTCGCCGCGATCTTGTGCTCGGCGACGAACCACTGCAGCGCCGACTTCATCGCGCGCTGGCGCAGCGCGTTGGCTGCCGCGGGCAGCGTCGCCGGCTCGCCCAAGCCGATCTCGCGCGCGCGCACCGGCACGTCGTCGATGCGCGCCACCTCCTCGGCCTGCGCGGCGGCCCCCGCCAGCGCGAGCGCGAGCGCGAGCCACCTCACTTGAGCAGCTCCCGCGCGATGATCACCTTTTGCACCTCGGTGGCGCCTTCGTAGATGCGCAGCGCGCGCACTTCGCGGTACAGGAGCTCCACCGCATGCCCGCGCATCACGCCCAGGCCACCCAGGATCTGCACCGCGTCGTCGACGACGCGCTGCGCGCCCTCGGTCGCCTGCATCTTGGCCATCGCCACTTCGCGCGTGACGCGCGCCTTCTTCACGTCGCGCAGCCAGGCGGCGCGGTAGGTGAGGAGCGCGCCCGCGTCGATGGCGGTCGCCATGTCGGCGAGCTTCGCCTGGGTCATCTGCAGGTCGCCGAGGCGCTGGCCAAACATCCTGCGCTCACGCGCGCGCGCCAGCGCTTCATCGAGCGCCCGGCGCGCAAAGCCGAGCGCCGCTGCCGCCACCGTGGTGCGGAACACATCGAGGTTCTTCATCGCCAGCTTGAAGCCTTGCCCGGCCTCGCCCAGGAGCTGCGCCTTCGCGCCGTGCAGCTGCACCACGGCCATCGGGTGCGGCGCCACGATGTCGATGCGCGCGCTCGCGTCCACCTCGGCGGCCTCCACGATGAAGGCGGTGATGCCTTCGTCGGCCTTGGCGAAGACGACGTAGAAATCGGCGATGCCGCCGTTGGAGATCCAGGTCTTGGTGCCCTCCAGCACCCAGTCGGCTCCGCTGCGGCGCGCGCGCGTCGTGAGCGCCTGCACATCCGATCCCGCCTCCGGCTCCGAGAGCGCGAAGGCCGCGATCGCCTCGCCGGCGGCGGCGCGCGGCAGGTAGCGCTGCTTCTGCGCCGGGTTGCCGGCGAGCACGATCGAGCCGCTGCCCAGGCCCTGCATGGCGAAGGCGAAGTCGGCGAGCCCCGCGTAGTAGGCGAGCACTTCGCGGATGATCGCGATCGCGCGCACGTCGGGCGCGTCGTTGACGCAGTGCCGGAGCCAGCCCGCGGCGCCGAGGTCCTTCACCAGCCGGCGGCACACGGCGTCGGCGTCGGCGTCGTGCGCGTAGCCGAGCGTCCGCGCCGCCCAGGCGTCCGCCGCCCGCGCGAGCTCCTCGTGCCGCGGCTCGAAGAACGGCCACTGCAGGTGCGCGAACCGGTCGATCAT
>DASTHP010000104.1:0-2790 GCA_035718125.1 Burkholderiales bacterium
GGTTCGATTCCTGCGGGTATCAAGACCGCGATTCTCGAGCTGGAAGGGCAACGCGCCTTCGCGACATTTCTCGAGACGGTGCTGGTCAACGTCGGCGTGCCGGTCAGATGCGTGGTGGATCGCGAAGAGGCTCTGGCATGGCTTCGGGCCGATTGAGTTCGCCGCGCGGGTTGCCGCGGCTCCCGGGGTGAACGCCGGAGCGGAGCGGCGCAAGGCCTACCGAGTCCCCTGATCGAGGGACTGCCAGGACCGGCGCGGCTGTTTATCCTTTCGGTTCGCCATGCACATCGTCTACTACGTCGCCTCGAGCGTCGATGGCTTCATCGGACCTCCCGACGGCAGCCTCGGCTGGCTCGCGCGCTTCGAAGGCGGCGCCGAGGATTACGGCTACGCCAAGTTCTACGGCTCGGTGGATGCGGTGCTCCTCGGCCGCAAGACCTACGAGCAGAGCCTCGGCTTCGGCAAGTGGCCCTACGAGGGCAAGCGCTGCTGGGTGTTCTCGCGCCAGAAACTCGATGCTCCGCCTGCGGGCGTCACCGTCGCCACGGGCAGCCCGCGCGAGGTGGTGCGCGAGATGCAGCGCGCGCACCTGCGGCGCGCGTGGCTGGTGGGCGGCGGGGAGCTGGCGGGCGCGTTCCGCGCCGAAGAGCTGATTGCTGAATACATCATCTCGGTGATCCCGGTGATGTTGGGGAAGGGGGTTCAGCTCTTTGGCGGGAACGGCGCCCATGAAGCCCTCACGCTCGTCGAATCGCAACGCTACGCAAGCGGAATCGTCCAGCTCCGGTACGTCCGGGGAAAGTAGCGCGCTAGTTGCGCACCACCAGCCCGTCCTTCACGCCGGTGACGCCGGCGATGGTGGACGCGGCCTTCACCGCACGCGCGCGCTGCGACTCGTCCTTCACGAAGCCCGAGAGCAGCACCTCGCCGCGGTAGGTCTCGACCGAGACGTCGAGCGACTTCAGCTGCGGCTCTCGCAGCAGCGCGGTCTTCACCTTCGCCGTGATGGCGCTGTCGTTGGCGACGCGGCTCGCGTAGGCGCGGTCGTGCAGCGACTCGGCCTTGAGGAACTCCTTCTCGTCGAGCTTGCCGTCGCGGTTGGCGTCGGCCTCGGTGAACGGGCCGCTGTAGCCGCGGATCTGCTTGACTTCTTCCTGCGCCAGGAGCCCGTCGGCGTTGACGTCGAGCTGGATGAACTTGGCGTTGCCGACGCGCGGCGCTCCCTTGTCGCCGGCTTGCGCGAGCGGAATTGCCCAGGCGAGCGCGGTGACGCTGAGAATGGTCGTTGCGGTGCGGGTCAGTTTCATCTGTGACTCCTCTTCGGATGACGGAAACGGCGCGAGCCCCGAAGGGCCCGCGCTGTCCCTCAGACCCGCAACCCGCGTGCCAGGTTCATTGCTCATTTGAAATCAGACAGTTGCCCGATGAATGAGAATTGCGGGCGCAAGCATATCGTCGCCATGTGACGACAGTTCGGGCGCGCCCCGGGCGCGCAACGGCGACACTTCAGGAAATCAGGCCTGCGTGGCCGGTGGGAAGATCAGGCGGGTTCGGCGAGCGCGCGCTCGACGAGCGCGTGGAACTCGGTCCAGTCGGGCTCGCCGAGGTAGCGCTTGAGGATGCGGCCACGCCGGTCGATGAGGAACGTGGTTGGCGTGGCGTTCACGTTGCCGAAGCTCTTCGCCAGCCCGCCGTCCGCATCGAGTGCGACCTTGAAGGGCAGCGCGCGCTTCTGCGTGAAGTCGGCGACCAGGTTCGGATGGTCGTAGCTCATCGCCACGGCGACCATTTCGTAGCCGCGCGGCGAGAACTTGCGCCACGCTTGCTCCATCTTCGGCATTTCTTCGACACAGGCCACGCAGGAGGTGGCCCAGAAGTTGACGAGCACCACCTTGCCGCGCAGGTCCGTCGTGGAAAGGTTCTGGCCGGACAGCGTGACGAAGCGCACGTCCGGGGCGACAGCCGGCCGGGTGAGCAGGGCGACGCCGACGCCTGCGGCGATTGCCAGGGCGGCGACGGCAACGATAAGCTTGTTGTGCATGAGGGGCGCCATTCTCGCCGCGTTCGCGGCGCTTGTCATCGCTTGGGGCGGCCCGGCCGGCGCGCAGCTGGAGAACATCACCAACCGCGAAGCGGTGAGCGCGCTGAAGACCGCGCTGGAGAAAGGTTCGCGTGCGGCGGTAGAGCAGCTCGGCCGCGAGAATGGTTTTTACGGCGACGCGCGCGTGAAGATCCCGTTGCCCGAATCCCTGCGGCGCGCGGAGCGTACGTTGCGGCGCTTCGGCATGGGCAGCTACGCCGATGAGCTGGTGCTGGCGATGAACCGCGCGGCGGAGGCCGCCGTGCCGGAGGCGAAGCAGCTCTTCGTGGACTCGGTGAAGAAGATGACCGTGCAGGACGCCAAGGGCATCCTCACCGGCGGCGAGACCGCGGGCACCGAGTACTTCAAGCGCACGACCTCGGAGCAACTCCGAAAGCGATTCCTGCCCGTCGTGCAGCGATCCACCGAGAAAGTCGGCCTCGCGCAAACCTACAACCAGTACGCGCAGCAGGCCGCCGCCTTCGGCCTGGTGAAGGCCGAGCACGCCAATCTGGACGCCTATGTGACGCAGAAGGCGCTCGACGGCCTGTACTTCATGGTGGCGGAGGAAGAAAGGAAGATCCGCAAGGACCCGGTCGGCGCCGCGTCCAGCATCATCAAGAAGGTGTTCGGGGCACTGCTATGAAAACCGGGGTCAGGGCCGGAAAATTGGGGTCAGGGCCGCATTTCCTCTCGCAAGGGAAATGCGG
>DASTHP010000105.1:0-7531 GCA_035718125.1 Burkholderiales bacterium
GGCCGCGTCGATTCTAAACCCCGGGCACGACATGAAAACCGCGATCCAGACTGCCGCCGCGCCGGCGGCGATCGGCGCCTATTCGCAGGCGGTGCGCGCCGGCGACACGGTGTACCTCTCGGGCCAGATCGGCCTCGACCCCGGCAGCATGCAGCTCGTGGAGGGGATCGACGCGCAGATCGAGCGCGTGTTCGCCAACCTTGCCGCGGTGGCCCAGGGCGCGGGCCTGGGCCTGGACTGCGCGGTGCGCATGACCGTCTATCTCACTGACCTCGCGCACTTCGCCAAGGTCAACGAGATCATGGCGCGGCACGTGGCACAGCCGTTTCCGGCGCGCGCGGCAGTGGGTGTGGCAAGCCTGCCGCGCGGCGCGCTGGTCGAGATCGACGCGATCCTGCACGCCGGTTGACGCGCGCGACGCCTCCCGCGACGGCGAAGAAGCTCGCCCGGCTCGGGATCCGCTCGCGCCGCGACCTGGTGCTGCACCTCCCGCACCGCTACGAGGACGAGACGCGGCTTGCGTCGCCCGGCCAGGCGCCGCCCGGCACCCCGGTGCTCGTCCAGGCGCCGGTGCGCCGCGTCGAGATCGCTTTCCGGCCGAGGCGCCAGCTGGTGGTGCATTGCGACGGCCTCGATCTGCGCTTTCTCAATTTCTATGGCAGCCAGTCCAAGCAGTTCCAGCGCGCCGTCGACGCGGGCCACTGCGTGCGCGCCTATGGCGAGGTGCGGCAGGGCCGGGGCGTGGGCGAGATGATCCATCCGCGCTACCGCATCGTGGCGCCGGGCGAGCCCTTGCCCGAGACGCTGACCCCGGTCTATCCGACGACCACCGGCCTCGGGCAGGCGACGCTGCGCAAGCTGGTCGAGGAGGCGCTCGCGACCGAGCCGATCGAGGACACGCTGCCCGCGGCGCTGCGCGAGCGCCACGCGCTCGCGCCGCTCGAGCCCAGCGTGCGCCTGCTGCACGCGCCACCGCCCGGCGCGGATCTCGCCGCGGCCTGGCGGCGCGTGAAGTTCGACGAACTGCTGGCGCAGCAGCTGCAGTTGCGCCTCGCCTACCGCAAGCGGCGCAGCCGCAACGCACCGGCGCTGCCCTCCAGCGGGCCGCTGCTCAAGCGCTTCCTGGGCAAGCTGCCGTTTCGCCTCACGCGCGCGCAGAGCCGCGTCATGGCGGAGCTGCTGAAGGACCTCGCGCAGCCGCACCCGATGCAGCGCCTGCTGCAGGGCGACGTCGGCAGCGGCAAGACCATCGTCGCCGCGATCGCCTGCCTCGCGGCGGTGGACGCGGGCGCGCAGGCCGCCGTGATGGCGCCCACCGAGATCCTCGCCGAGCAGCATCACCGCAAGTTCTCCGCCTGGCTCGCGCCACTCGGCGTGCGCATCGCCTGGCTGCACGGTGCCCTGCCGGCGGCGGAGCGCAAGCGGGCGCGCGCGGCGATCGCCTCCGGCGAGGCGGGCATCGCCATCGGCACGCAGGCACTGTTCCAGGAGGGCGTGGCGTTCGCGCGCCTGGCGCTGGTCATCGTCGACGAGCAGCACCGCTTCGGCGTGAAGCAGCGCCTGGAGCTGCGCAGGAAGAGCGAGCGCGCCGCGGCGCACCAGCTGATGATGAGCGCGACGCCGATCCCGCGCACCCTGGCCATGACGCGCGATGCCGACCTCGATGTCTCGGTGATCGACGAGCTGCCGCCGGGCAGGAAGCCGGTGACCACGCGCCTGGCCGCGGCCGCGCGCCGCGGCGAGGTGCTGGCGCGCATCCGCGCGGCCTGCGCCGAGGGGCAGCAGGCCTACTGGGTGTGCCCGGTGATCGAGGAATCGGAGGAGGGCGACCTGCAGGCCGCGCTCGAGGCGCACGTCGAGCTGCAGCGCGAGCTGCCCGGCCTCGCGGTGGGCCTGGTGCACGGGCGCCTGGCGCCGGCGGAGAAGGCAGCCGCGATGCAGGCCTTCGCGGACGGGGCGACGCAGCTGCTGGTGTGCACGACCGTGATCGAGGTCGGCGTGGACGTGCCCAATGCCTCGCTCATGGTGATCGAGCACGCCGAGCGCTTCGGCCTTGCGCAGCTGCACCAGCTGCGCGGCCGCATCGGCCGCGGCGCGCGCGCGAGCGACTGCGTGCTGCTGTACCAGGAGCCGCTCTCGGAGGCGGCGCGCGCGCGGCTCAAGGTGATCTACGAGAACACGGACGGCTTCGCCATCGCCGAGCACGACTTGCGCCTGCGCGGCAAGGGCGAGCTGCTCGGCGAGCGCCAGAGCGGCGAGGAGCCGCTGCGCTTCGCCGACCTGGCCGCAGACGAATCCCTGGTGATCGCGGCGCGTGCGGCCGCGGAGGAGCTGCTGGACGCGGGCGAGGACTTCGCCCGCGGCCACATTGCGCGCTGGCTCGGGGCGCGCGCCGATTACACTAGGGTCTAGCCATGTCCGCCACCCTCGACTTCATTGGACGGCGCCTGGATGCCTACGAGCGGCTGCTACGCCTGGACAAGCCGGTGGGAACCTTGCTGTTGCTGTGGCCCACCCTCTGGGCCGTCTGGCTGGCCGCGCGCGGCCAGCCCACGATCGAGCTGGTGGCGATCTTCGGCGTGGGCACGCTGCTGATGCGCTCGGCGGGCTGCGCGCTGAACGATTTCGCCGACCGGGGTTTCGACCGCCACGTCGCGCGCACGCGCGACCGGCCGCTCGCCGCGGGCGAGATCCTGCCGGCGGAGGCGCTGGGGCTCGCGGTGCTGCTCGCCGCCACGGCGTTCGGCCTGGTGCTGATGCTCAACCGGTTCGCGGTGGAGCTGTCCTTCGTCGGCTTGGCGGTGGCGGCGACCTATCCGTACGCCAAGCGCTTCTTCGCGCTGCCGCAGCTCTATCTCGGCGTCGCCTTCGGCTTCGGCATCCCGATGGCCTACGCGGCGATCTGGTGGCAGCTGCCGCGCGAGTGCTGGGTGCTGTTCGCCGCCAACATCTTCTACGCCTTCGCCTACGACACGGAGTACGCGATGGTCGACCGCGACGACGACGCGAAGATCGGCATCCGCACCTCGGCGCTGACGCTGGGCCGCTACGACGTCGCCGCCGTCATGGCGAGCTATGCTGGCATGCTGGTGCTGCTGGTCGCCGCGGGCGTGATGATCCGCCTCGGCTGGCCGTATTACCTCGGCCTTGCCGTCGCGGCGGGGCTGATGGTCTATCATTACTTTCTGATCCGCGGCCGCACGCGCGAAGGCTGCTTCAAGGCGTTCCGCCACAACAACTGGGTCGGCGCCGCGGTGTTCGCCGGGATCGTCGCCCACTACCTCATCCGCTGACCTTGGCCCCCGAGTCCCCGATCGCGCACTTCGAGTTCGTCGCCGGGCCGCAGCGCGGCAGCCGGCTGACGCTCTACCCCGCGCGCCTGCTGCACGAGGGTGCGGGGCTCATGGAGAGCATGCCGCTCGATGCGCTGGCGGCCGTGGGCGCCGTCTACGAGCGCGATGAGCACAGGATCGGCTGGGGCGCGGCGCTGATCGTCGTGGCGCTCATCCTGCTCGCCCTGTTCCGGCCGCTCGCGAACCTCGCCGCCAGCGCGGGCGCGCAGGTGGCCGACGCGCAGGCCATCGGACAGCTGCTGCGCGCCACGCTCGCCGCGCTGGAGTCGCTCGCCAATTTGCTGCCACTCGCCGCGGGCGCGAGCCTCGCCGGCGGCATCGCGCTGATCGCCCTGGGCTGGATCGGCACGACCACGCTGACGCTGATGCTCCCCGCGGGCGAACGCGCCTATGCGGTGCGCGGGCGCAATACGCTGCTGGCAGACTTCGCCACATTGCTGGCGGAGCGCGCGGCGCAGCGCGGGCGCTGAGCCGCGTGCACTACGCCGATCTGCGCGAGTTTCTCGGCAAGCTCGAGGCGCTGGGCGGCCTGAAGCGCATCGCGGCGCCCGTGTCGCCGCGGCTCGAGATGACCGAGGTCTGCGACCGCGTGCTGCGCGCGGGCGGGCCGGCGCTGCTGTTCGAGCGCCCGGCCGGGCATTCGATGCCCGTGCTCGGCAACCTGTTCGGCACGCTTGAGCGCATCGGCCTTGCCATGGGCATCGAGGCGGGCGCCAAGCCCGAGCCCGCGCTGCGCGAGATCGGCCGGCTGCTCGCCGCGCTGCGCGAGCCGGATCCGCCCAAGGGCCTGCGCGACCTAGTGCAGAAGCTGCCGCAACTCGGCCGGCTGGCGGCGACGGTGTTCGACATGGCGCCGAAGGTGGTGACCAGCGCGCCGTGCCAGGAGACGGTTTGGGAAGGCAAGGACGTGGACCTCGCGCGCCTGCCGGTGCAGACCTGCTGGCCGGGGGATGCCGGGCCGCTCATCACCTGGGGACTCACCGTGACGCGCGGGCCGCTCAAGGCCCGGCAGAACCTGGGCATCTACCGCCAGCAGGTAATCGGTGCGAATCGCGTCATCATGCGCTGGCTCGCGCATCGCGGCGGTGCGCTCGACTTCCGCGACCACCAGCTGGCGCATCCGGGCGTGCCGTTTCCGGTCGCGGTCGCTCTCGGCGCGGACCCCGCGACCACGCTCGCCGCGGTGACGCCGGTGCCCGATACGCTGGGCGAGTACCAGTTCGCGGGGCTGCTGCGCGGCGCGCGCACCGAGCTCGTCAAGTGCATCGGCAGCGACCTGCAGGTGCCGGCGCGCGCCGAGATCGTGCTCGAGGGAGTCCTGCATCCGCAGGACACGGCGCTCGAGGGCCCGCACGGCGATCACACCGGCTACTACAACGAGGCGGAGCGCTTCCCCGTGCTGACGGTGGAGCGCATCACGCTGCGGCGCGAGCCGATCTACCACTCGACCTACACGGGCAAGCCGCCCGACGAGCCGGCGATGCTCGGCGTGGCCCTGAACGAGGTGTTCGTGCCGCTGCTGGCGAAGCAGTTCCCGGAGATCGCGGACTTCTACCTGCCGCCCGAGGGTTGCTCCTACCGCCTAGCGGTGGCGAGTCTGAAAAAGCAGTACCCGGGCCACGCCAAGCGCGTGATGTTCGGCATCTGGAGCTTCCTGCGGCAATTCATGTACACCAAGTTCATCGTGGTGGTGGACGACGACATCGATATCCGCGACTGGAAGGAAGTGGTGTGGGCGATCACCACGCGCGTGGATCCGGCGCGCGACACGCTGATCGCCGAGAGCACGCCGATCGACTACCTCGACTTCGCCAGCCCGGTCGCGGGCCTGGGCTCGAAGATGGGCATCGACGCCACCGCCAAGTGGCCCGGCGAGACCGCGCGCACCTGGGGCCGCCCGATCGTCATGGATCCCGAAGTG
The DNA here is from genome assembly GCA_035718125.1 of Burkholderiales bacterium. GTDB lineage: Bacteria > Pseudomonadota > Gammaproteobacteria > Burkholderiales > SG8-39 > JAABQT01. Next base: position 5,275 of record DASTHP010000105.1, read on the forward strand.
AAGAAGAAGGTGGATGCGATGTGGCGGGAACTGGGGCTCTGAAAATCGGGGTCAGGGCCGAATTTTCTCTCGCAACGAAAATTCGGCCCTGACCCCGATTTTCAACGCTCGTACACCCACCGCAACAACTCGTCCGTCGCCGCTTCGGCCTCGGGCGCGTTGGGGTGGTTCATCAGCATGACCACCACCTTGCGCCGCCCCTTGCGGTCGAGCACGTAACCGGCCAGCGCGCGCACATCGGAGAGCAGTCCGGTCTTGATGTGCGCCTGGCCCGCGATCGGATCGCCGATCAGGCGCTTGCGCATCGTGCCGTCGAATGCCACGAGGGAAAGCGAGGAGACGAACTCGGGCATGACGGCGCTCTTCCACGCCGCCTGCAGCACCGCGGCCAGGCTCGCCGCGCTGATGCGATCGGTGCGCGAGAGCCCCGAGCCATTCTCTATCTTGAGTTCGTGCGCCGGGATGTCCTTCACCGCGAGCCAGTGGCGCACGGCTTCAGCGGCGAGCTCTGCGCGCGCCGGGGGCTCGCTCGAGGCCGTGGCGATCGTGAGATACAGCTGGCGCGCCATCACGTTGTTCGAGTACTTGTTGACGTAGCGCACGATTTCGGAGAGCGGCGCGGAGCCGTGCGTGTGCAGCAGCCGCGCTTCCGCGGGCACCTCGCCCTCGCGCACCTTTCCCTGCCAGGCGCCGCCCATCTCGGGCCAGAGCTCGCGCAGCACCCCCGCCACCTGCTCGTTCGGCGCCAGGAGCGACACGTTGAGCTCCTTCTCGCCGCAGGAAATCGGGTAGCGCCCGGCGAACACGGCTCGCGGCGGCGGCCCCGCAGCGAAGTCGGCCTGCAGCATGTCGCGGAAGGCGCGTCCCTCGAGGCAGTTGCCGCTCGACAGGCGCAGCGTGTTGGCCACCTCGAGGCCGGGCGGGCGCGGCTCGACGAAGATGCGCACGGCCTCGCGCTCGGGCTCCGGCACGAAGGCGAAGCGCAGCGCCTTGTAGTGCACGAGCAGCGCGTCCGGCAGCACGTTGTAAGGCCGCAGCCCCTCGCCGTCGAAGCGATTGGGATCCGCCGCCGGCTGCGCGAAGAAGCTGCGGTCGAGCACCAGGTCGCCGCGGATCTCGCGCAGTCCCTTGCCGCGCAGCGCGCGCAGCAGCATCCAGAAACTCTCGTAGTCGAGCTTGGGATCGCCGTAGCCCTTGAGGTAGAGGTCGCCCTCGAGCACGCCGTCGCGCAGCTCGCCGGCGACGTAGGCCTCGGTCTTCCAGCGGTAAGCGGGTCCGAGCAGCTCGAGCGCCGCCAGCGTGGTCACCAGCTTCATCGTGGAGGCTGGATTCATCGCGACGCCGGCGTTGTGGCTCAACGCGGGGCGCGTGGCGGCCAGGTCCTGCACGAGGATCGCCACACTCTGCGGTGGCACCTGGGCGGCGCGCAGCGCCTGGGAGAGCGGCTTGGGCAGCTCGCGCGCGCCAAGGGCCGGGGCCGCCAAGGCGGCGGCGAGCAGGAGGCATCGCAGGGGGAACACGCGAGCGATTGTAGAGGGCAGGGGCGACATACCCCTTGAAATGCCCCGCTGACCCCTCTATCATTAGCACTCGTCAGGGGCGAGTGCTAACACGCCCCCGCTCCGGTGTGGGTTGGGAGTTCACAACCCATTGTTTTACAACAATTTAGTATTGGAGACCTGTATGAAGATCCGTCCTCTTCATGATCGCGTCATCGTCAAACGCATCGACGAAGAGCGCAGAACCGCGTCCGGCATCGTGATTCCGGACACCGCGGCCGAGAAACCCGACCAGGGCGAAGTCCTGGCCGTGGGCAAGGGCAAGAAGACCGAAGAAGGCAAGCTGATCGCGCTCGACGTCAAGGTCGGAGACAAGGTGCTGTTCGGCAAGTACTCCGGGCAGACCGTGAAGGTGAAGGGCGACGAGCTGCTCGTGATGCGCGAAGAAGACATCATGGGCGTGATCGAAGGCGCCTGATCGTCAACGCGAACGTTCTTTCGATTTCGAATTAGGAGACATCCGCAATGCCAGCCAAAGAAGTACGCTTTCACGAAGGCGCGCGCGCCAAGATGGTCCATGGACTGAACATCCTGGCCGACGCCGTCAAAGTCACCCTCGGCCCCAAGGGCCGCAACGTCGTGCTCGAGCGCTCGTTCGGCGCGCCGACCGTCACCAAGGACGGCGTCTCGGTCGCCAAGGAGATCGAGCTCAAGGACAAGTTCGAGAACATGGGCGCGCAGATGGTGAAGGAAGTCGC
>DASTHP010000106.1:0-4374 GCA_035718125.1 Burkholderiales bacterium
AACGCGCCCGTCACGCCGCTCGAGGTGGTGATCCGCGCCGACCGCTCGATCATGATCCGCGCTCGCGACGCGAAGGGCGCGCTGGCCGAAGAGCGGCGCGTGGCCCGCGGCGATCTGGCGCGCGTGATCCGCGAGCGCCAGGCGAAGAACCCGAACCAGCCCGTGGTGATCGCCGCCGACAAGGACGTGCGCTACCAGGCGGTGCTGGAAGTGATGGACGAGCTGCAAAAGCAGCAGGTGAAGCGCGTGGGCCTGCTGGTGAAGCCCGCGCAATGAGCGCCGCGCTCGCCGGGCACCTGCTCGAGGAGCGGTACGAGGAGAGCTTCAAGCCGGCCATCGTGCTGGCGCTCGCGGTGCACGTGCTGCTCGCGGTCGTGCTGACGCTCGGCGTGCGCTGGCAGAGCCGCGCTCCGGACGTGGTGCAGGTGGAGCTGTGGCAGCCGCCGCCGCCGGCGCCCCAGCCCGTCGCAGAGCCTGTGCCGCCCAAGCCGGCGCCGGCGCCCGCGCCAGTGGCCAAGCCCGAGCCGCGCATCGAGAAGCCCGATATCGCACTCAGGGAGCCGGCGAAACCCAAGCCCGAGGCGAAGCCCAAGCCGAAGCCCGAGGTCAAGCCCAAGCCGAAGCCCGAGGTCAAGCCCAAGCCGGTCGCCAAGCCGCAGCCGGACGAGACGCAGGCCAAGCTCCTGCTCGCGGAGGCGCTGCAGCGCGAGCAGCAGCAGTTCGCCGCCGCGCAGGAGCAACAGAGGATCAAGGAGCAGCTCACGCGTGACGCAGCCGCCGCGCGCTCGCGCGCGCTCGCCACCTGGACCGACAAGATCCGCGCCAAGATCCGGGGCAACATCGTGCTGCCGCCGGACCTGAAGGGCAATCCGGAGGCGCTGTTCCTGGTCACGCAGCTGCCCACTGGCGAAGTGCTGCAGGTGCAGCTGGTGATCTCGAGCGGCAACACGGCCTATGACGAGGCGGTGCACCGCGCGATCCTCAAGTCCTCGCCGTTGCCGAAGCCCGACACTCCGGGCCTGTTCGAACGCGAGCTCAAGCTCACGTTCCGCCCGAGGGACTGAAATATAATCGGCCGTATGAGAAAGCTCGCTGTGGCGGCGCTCGCCTCGCTCGCCGCCTTCTGCGCGCACGCGCAGCTCTCCATCGAGATCACCGGCGCGGGCGCCAATCGCATCCCGATCGCCATCGCGCCCTTCGCGGGCGAAACGGCGCTGCCCGTGCCGGCGCCGGGGGGGACCGTCAGCGTCACCGCGATCGTGCGCGCGGACCTGGAGAGGAGCGGCCTGTTCCGCACGCTCGAGCTGCCGCCGCTGGTGCCCCAGCCCACCGAGTCCTCGAGCGTCAACTTCGCGGAATGGAAGGCGCGCCTCGCCGACGCGCTGGTGCTCGGCTCGATCGCGGCACGGCCCGACGGCCGCTTCGAAGTGCGCTTTCGCCTCTACGACGTGGTGAAGCAGGCCGCGATCGGCGGCGTGGCCTATACCGTGTCCAAGGAGCAGCTGCGCGCCACCGCGCACCGCATCGCCGACACCATCTACGAGAAGCTCACCGGCGAGAAGGGTGTGTTCTCCACACGCATCGCCTACGTGGTGAAGCGCGGCGCGCGCTTCGAGCTGCAGGTGGCGGATGCCGACGGCGCGAACGAGCAGGCGATGCTCGTGTCCAACGAGCCGATCATCTCGCCCAAGTGGTCGCCCGACGGCAAGCGCATCGCCTACGTCTCGTTCCAGAACAAGAAGCCGATCGTCTACGTGCAGAACGTCGAGGTGCCCAAGCAGAACGTGGTGGCCAATTTCAAGGGCTCGAACTCGGCGCCGGCGTGGTCCCCGGACGGCAGGACGCTCGCGGTGTCGCTGTCGCGCGACGGCAACTCGCAGCTCTTCCTCATCAACCCGGACGGCAGCAACCTGCGGCGCCTGACCAGCTCGGGCGGCATCGACACCGAGCCCTGCTTCTCGCCCGACGGGCAGTGGATCTACTTCACGTCCGACCGCGGCGGCAGCCCGCAGATCTACCGCATCAGCGCTTCGGGCGGCGAAGCGCAGCGCGTGACGTTCGAGGGCAGCTATAATGTGACCCCGCGCGTCAGCCCGGACGGCAAGAGCCTCGCCTTCATCATGCGCAACGGCGGCAAGTTCCAGGCCGCGCTGCTCGATCTCGCCACGCGGCAGGTGCAGGTACTCACCGACAGCGATCTCGACGAGTCCCCGAGCTTCGCGCCCAACGGCCGCCAGATCCTGCTCGCGACCGTGATCGGCGGGCGCGGCGTGCTTTCGGCAGTATCGGCCGACGGCCGCGTGAAGCAGCGCCTGACGCTCTCGGCGGGCGACGTGCGCGAGCCGGCCTGGGGTCCCTTCGCCCATTAGCAAAAGGAGTACAGCCATGCGAATTCTCCTCACCATCCTCGCCGTATCCCTTCTGGCGGCCTGCGCGAGCACCGAGACGCCCAAGCCGCAGGCACCCGCGGCGGTGGAAGACCGCGGTCCCGGCGCCAAGCCCGGCGCCACGACGCAACCGGTCGAGAGCAAGCCCATCTCCAGCGTCGACCTGACCGGACGCGCGGGCGGCGCCGCCGCGCTCAAGGACCCGAACAGCATCCTGTCCAAGCGCTCGGTGTTCTTCGAGTTCGACAAGTACGACGTGAAGGACGAGTACAAGCCGCTGATCGAGGCGCACGCCAAGTACCTGCGCGAGAACGGCGCCGCGAAGATGCTCATCCAGGGCAATACCGACGAGCGCGGCAGCCGCGAGTACAACATCGCGCTCGGCCAGCGCCGCTCCGAGGCGGTCAAGCGCATGCTGCTGCTGCTCGGCGGCCGCGAGGACCAGATCGAGGCGGTGAGCCTGGGCGAGGAGAAGCCGCGCGCGCCGGGCCATGACGAGGCGTCCTGGACGCAGAACCGGCGCGGCGACATGCTCTACCAGGGCGAGTATTGATGGGTGCGGCGCGCTGGCTCGCGGTGGCGGCGCTCGCCTGGGCGGGCGCGGCGCAGGCGCAGCTGTTCACCGATACGGAGCTGCGCCGCAGCGTCGACGAGCTGCGCCGGGAGGTGCAGGACAGCAACAAGCGCATCGAGGCGCGCATGACGGCCCTCGAGTCCTCGGCGGTGGAGCGCCGCGTGATCCTCGACCTCGCCGGCCAGATCGAGGCGCTGCGCGCGGAGATCGCGCGCGCGCGCGGCCAGACCGAGGTGATCCTGCACCAGCTGGAAACCGGCGAGAAGCGACAGAAGGACTTCTACGTCGATATCGACACGCGCCTGCGCCGCCTGGAGCAGGCGCGCGAGCAGGCCGCGGCGGCGCCCGCTGTGCCGGAGAAGCCTGGCGCCGACGCGCCGCCCACCGCGGCGGAGCAGAAAGTCTACGAGGCGGCGCTCAACCAGTTCAAGCTCGGCAACTATTCCGCGGCGATCTCGACGCTGCAGGGGCTGCTCGTCACCTACCCGGAGAGCAAGCTCGCGCCCAACGCCCAGTACTGGATCGGCATGGGCTATTCCGGGCAGCGCGACTACAAGAACGCCATCGCCGCGCACCAGAAGGTGATCGCCACCTGGCCCACCGATCCCAAGGCGGCGGACGCCATGCTCTCGATCGCGAGCTCGCAGGAGGCGATGGGCGACAAGGCCTCGGCGCAAAAGACGCTGCAGAACGTCATGGCCAAGTACCCCGGCACGCCCGCGGCGGCGAACGCCAAGCTGCGTCTCGCGCAGGCGGCCAAGCGCTGAAGGCGGTCGTCCTCCTCTCCGGCGGACTGGATTCCGCGACCACGCTCGCCTGGGCGCGGCGCGAGCGCTTCGCCTGTCATTGCCTGTCGGTGGATTACGGCCAGCGCCACGGCGCCGAGCTCGAGGCGGCAAGCCGAGTCGCGAAGCGCCTCGGCGCCGCAGAACATCGCATCGTCAGGATCGATCTCGCGCAGTTCGGCGGCTCGGCGCTCACCGACCGTTCGATCGCCGTGCCCGCGCAGGGCCTGCAGGCCGGCATCCCCGTGACCTACGTACCGGCGCGCAACACGATCCTGCTGTCGCTTGCGCTTGCCTGGGCCGAGGTGCTGGGCGCGCAGCACATCTTCATCGGCGCGAACGCCGTGGACTACTCCGGCTACCCGGATTGCCGGCCGGAGTATCTCCGCGCCTTCGAGGCGATGGCCAACCTCGCCACCAAGGCGGCGATGGAGGGACGGCATATCGCGATCCGCGCGCCGCTCATCGACCTGCCGAAGAAGGGCATCGTGCAGCTCGCGGTGGAGCTCGGCGTGGATGCGGCGGAGACCGTGACCTGCTATCAGCCGGACGCGCAGGGCCGCGCCTGCGGGGTGTGCGACGCGTGCCGCATCCGCAAGGCGGGCTTCGCCGACGCGGGAATCCGCGA
>DASTHP010000107.1:0-3882 GCA_035718125.1 Burkholderiales bacterium
CGCAATGACTTCTTCTACCGCTTGTGCTCGGACGTGATCGAGGTGCCGACGCTACGCCAGAGGATCGCGGAGTCGCCCGCCGAACTGGAGCAGCTCGTGCGGCTGCTCGTAGCGCGGATTTCCGGCGCGGAACTACCGGAACTGTTGGCGCAGGTGCTCGAAGCGCTGGAGAGGGACTTGCCGCGCGGCTATGGCTGGCCCGGCAACGTGCGCGAGCTCGAGCAGGCGGTGCGCCGCATCCTGCTCACGGGGCGCTACTCCGGGGAAGCAGGGGACGCGGCGCTCACCGACGAGGACCTGCTCGCGCGGCGGCTCAAGGCGGGCGAACTCTCCGCGGACGCGCTGCTCGGCGGCTATTGCGCCCAGCTGTACCGGCAGCTCGGTTCCTACACGGAGGTGGCGAAGCGCGTCGGGCTCGACCCCCGCACCACGCGCAAGTACGTGCAGGCCGGCACGCAACGATAGAAAGCTCGACGCGCAGGCGTTACAGTGCGCGCATGATCCTCGGACTTACGCGGAAAGACCTGGACGACGGCGCGCGCCTGGTGCACGCCAGCGTCGCGCCCACCCCGCAGTACAGCTGGCCGCTGCTCAACGAGCGCGCGAAGACGGAGGTCTGGGTCAAGCACGAGAACCACACGCCCACCGGCGCCTTCAAGGTGCGCGGCGGGCTCACGCTCATCGACCACCTGCGGCGCGAGAACCCGAAGCTCGCGGGCGTGGCGAGCGCGACGCGCGGCAACCACGGCCAGTCGGTCGCCTTCGCCGGCCGGCGCCACGGCCTGCGCTCGCTGATCGTGGTGCCGCACGGCAACAGCAAGGAGAAGAACGCGGCCATGCGCGCCTGGGGCGCGGAGCTGATCGAGCACGGCCGCGACTACGACGAGGCGCGCGAGCACGCGCATGCGCTTGCGAAAGCCCAGGGCCTTTACTACATCGGGCCCTTCGACCGCTGGCTCGTGACCGGCGTGGGCAGCTACGCGATGGAGCTGTTCAACGCCGTCGCGGACATCGACGAGGTCTATGTCCCGGTCGGCTGCGGCTCGGGCATCTGCGGCGTGATTGCCTGGCGCGACGCCCTGGGCCTCAAGACGCGCGTCGTGGGGGTGGTGTCGGAGAACGCCGCCTGCTACGCGCTTTCGTTCGCGGCGGGAAAGCCGGTGGAGACGAAGAGCGCGATCACCTTCGCCGACGGCGTCGCGGTACGCGTGCCGGTGCCCGAGGCGCTCGAGGCCATCCGCGCGGGCGCCGACCGCATCGTCGAGGTGAGCGACGACGAAGTGAAGTCGGCGATGCGCGATTTCTTCCGCTGCACGCACAACGTCGCCGAGGGTGCCGGCGCGGCGCCGCTCGCGGCGCTGCTCAAGGACCCGGCGCGAAAGGGCAAGCGCTTCGCGGTGATCCTCTCCGGAGGCAACATCGACCGCGAGATGTACCTGGAAGCGCTGAACGGCGGCTAGGCCGGCCTGGCGCGCAACGGCGCGAGGTCCCACCGACGTGTCCGCCGCGGCAGGCGCGGCGACCTGCCTAGCGCCGCGTGCGCCGCTGCATCGCCATCAATAGCAGGTAGACGCCGAGCGCGGCCGCAAGGTGCTTGAGGGTATGGCCGCTCAACCACTGGCCGGCCTCGAAGATCTGGCGGTCGTAGACCTCCACCACCTTGGCGACGCCGTAGGCCGCCGCGAGGACGAAGATCACCCAGCCGTGCGTATAGCGCGAGCGGTAGAGGAGTGACACCGCGAGCACCACCGCGATCGAGCCGTACTGCACGGCGAGATAGGGTCGCAGGTTCTCGAAGCCCGCCAGCGCGCTCCAGCGCCAGTAGACGACGCTCGCGAGGCCGAGCAGCACCAGCGGCCAGAGCAGCGCGCTGCCCACGCGCACGTCGATGCGCTCCGACACCACCGCCGCCACGAGCGACATGAAGGCGATGGTCATCGGCAGGCGGTCCCAGACCAGGCGCGCATCGTCCGGCGCGAGGTGGTACCAGGCCGAGCCTGCGCTCGTCAGCGCCACGCCGGCGAAGAACACCCAGTAGGGGAGGATTTCCCGTGGCGAGGCGAAGCGCTCGCTCGACGCCGACGCGTGCTCGCGCCGCAGGAACGCGAGGCCCAGGACGCCTACGAGCAGAAAGGCGAGGTTGGAGAGCGTATCGGCGCCGTTCACGATTCCGAGGAACGGGCGTGTGTCGGCGAAGCGGTGGTATTCCTGCGATTGCAGCACCGGCGGCGCAAAGACCCCCCAGGCCGCGGCGGCCAGCGCGAGGGCGATCGGCACCCCGGCCTTGAAGGCCGTCTTGAGGCGGCCATTCCCGGCGGCGTCCAGGACGTGGTTCATCGCGCGGATCGTACCCCCGCGGAAACGTGGCGGCCATCCCCAGATCCGGGCAACAATCCTAGGCCCGCGCCTCCAGCGCGAGGAGCGCGCGCTTCTTCGCCAGTCCTCCGGCGTAGCCGGTGAGGGCGCCGTTCGATCCCACGATGCGGTGGCAGGGCACGATGATGCCGATCGGATTGCGCCCCGTGGCGGCACCCGCGGCGCGCGCGCTGCCCGGGCGGCCGGCGCGCCGCGCGAGCTCGGCGTAGGCGATGGTCTTGCCGAAGGCGACCCCTGCGATCGCCTTCCATACCGCGCGCTGGAAGGGCGTGCCCTGCGGCGCGAGCTTCACCGAAAAGCGCGTGCGCCGGCCGCGGAAGTACTCGGCGAGCTCGCGCTTTGCGCGCCGGATCGGCGCATGGCGCGCATCGCGCGTCCAGTCGCCCTGGACGCGCGGCGCGTACTTCTGGCCGATGAAGCTCACGCTGGTGATCGCCTTGTCGTCCGCCGTGAGCAGCATGCGCCCGTGCGGGCTGTCGTAGTAGTCGTAGCTCGTCGTCATGGTCAGTCCTTTGCGAGGGAGTTCCACAGGTGCATCACCGCGTAGGCGCGCCACGGCCGCCAGGCCTCGGCGGTCGCGAGCACGCGGCGCGCGTCTTTCGTGCCGAGCGCCTTCATCACGCCCAGGTCCGTGTGCGGGAAGGCGTCGGGCCAGGCGAGCGCGCGCATGGCGATGTACTGCGCGGTCCACTCGCCCACGCCGGGCAGCGCGCGCAGGCGCTCGAGCGTGGCTTCGATGTCGGCGTTCGGCATGAGAACCAGCTCTCCGTCCGCCACAGCGCGCGCGAGCGCGAGGATCGTGCGGGCGCGTGCGCCGGGCATGCCGAGGCGAGCGATGCGTCCCACGGGCGCATCCGCCACGCGCTCCGCGTCCGGGAAGACTGTCGTGAGCGCGGCAAACGGCGTCTCGAGCGGCTTGCCGAGCGCCTGCGCGAAGCGGCCCGCCACCGTGCGCGCGCCTGCGACCGATACCTGCTGGCCGAGGATCGCGCGCACTGCGACCTCGAAGCCGTCGAACGCGCCCGGCACGCGCATGCCGGGATGGCGCGCAGCGAGGCTGCCGAGCGCCTGCGCGACTTCCGTGGGATTGCAGGAGAGATCCATCAGCGCCTTTACGCGCGAGAGCACCGGCGGCAGCACACGCGCGAGCGAAGCTGAAACGGCGATGCGCAGCGCCGGCTTCTTCGGCGACAATCCCGCCTCGATCCAGCCGCGATGTTCCTTCCCGCCCAGCTCCACGCGCGCCGTGCGCCGGTATACGCCGCCCTCCACCGCCTCGACGCCGGCGATGGCGCGCGCGCCGAGGAACGCGGCGAGCGCTCCCCAGTCGTAGGGCGGACGGAAGGAAAGTTCGAATTGCAGCGCATCCGCGGCGGGGGCGGCCTGGGCGCGCGGCAGCGCGGCCTGCGTGCGACCGTGCGTGGGCTGCGCGCGCATGTGCCGGCGCAGTTGCTGCGGCTGCAAGCGGTAGCGCTGCTTGAAGAGCGCGTTGAAGCGCCTGAGGCT
>DASTHP010000108.1:0-6495 GCA_035718125.1 Burkholderiales bacterium
CGAGGAGATGTACAAGCGCGCCGGCTTCGCCAAGGAGCTCGGCATGCCGATCATCATGCACGACTTCCTCACCGGCGGATTCTGCGCCAACACGGGGCTGGCCAACTGGTGCCGCGAGAACGGCATGCTCCTGCACATCCATCGCGCGATGCATGCGGTCATCGACCGCGACCGCCACCACGGCATTCACTTCCGGGTGCTGCTCAAGGCGCTGCGCCTCTCGGGCGGCGACCACCTGCACACTGGCACCGTGGTGGGCAAGCTCGAGGGCGACCGCAAGGCGACGCTGGGCTGGATCGACCTGCTGCGCGAGCGCTACGTGAAGGAGGACCGCTCGCGCGGCATCTTTTTCGACCAGGACTGGGGCTCGATGCCCGGCGCCTTTGCGGTCGCCTCCGGCGGCATTCACGTCTGGCACATGCCGGCGCTGCTCGCGATCTTCGGCGACGACGCCGTGTTCCAGTTCGGCGGCGGCACGCTCGGCCACCCGTGGGGCAACGCTGCGGGCGCGGCGGCGAACCGCGTCGCGCTGGAGGCCTGCGTCGAGGCGCGCAACCGCGGCCGCGACCTGGAGAAGGAAGGCAAGGACATCCTCGTCGCCGCGGCCAGGTCGAGCCCGGAGCTCGCCGCGGCGATGGAGACCTGGAAAGAGATCAAGTTCGAATTCGACACGGTCGACACGCTCGATGTGGCGCAGGCCGCCTAGGAGAAGCCGATGAGCAGCGCAGCGATGCAGGATTACCGGTCGAGCCTGGGCGACCCCGCCAGCCGCAGGTTCGGAACCTTCTCGTATCTGCCGCCGATGTCGGCCGAGCGCATCCGCGCTCAGGTCGATTACCTGCTCAAGCGCGGCTGGTCGCCGTCGATCGAGCACGCCGAGCCGCAGAACGCGACCGGCTCCTACTGGTACATGTGGAAGCTGCCGCTGTTTGGCGAGCGCAGCGCGGAGCGCGTGCTCGCCGAGGCCGAGGCTTGCCACCGGGCGCACCCGCGCGACCACGTGCGCCTGGTCGGCTACGACAACCTGCGCCAGACGCAGGGCGCGGCCATGGTGCTGTATCGCGGCCAGCCGGCCTAGCACCCCATCGTCGGAGGCTCCCAAGGAGGACGCCATGCTCGCAGCCCTGATCTTCGACCTCGACGGCACGCTCGCCGACACCGAGGAGACCCACCGCCAGGCGTTCAACGCCGCCTTCATCGAGCTCGCCCTGTGGTGGGACTGGAGCCCGCCGCTCTACGCAAGCCTGCTCAGGATTTCCGGCGGCAAGGAGCGTTTGCGCCACTACATCGGCACGCTGCGCGTGAGCGCGGCCGAGCGCGAGCGGCTGCTCGCGATCGTGCCCGCGCTGCACGAGACGAAGACGCGCATCTACACCGAGCTGCTGGTGCGCGGCCAGCGCCCGTTCCGGCCTGGCGTCCTGCCACTGCTGCGCGCGGCGAAGGGCGCGGGCCTCAAGCTCGCCATCGCCTCCACCACCACCTCGGCCAACGTCGATGCGCTGCTGCAGGCGAATCTCGGGGCTGCGCGCGACATGGCCTTCGACGTCGTCGCCTGCGGCGACGTGGTGCCGGAGAAGAAGCCCGCGCCCGACATCTACCGCCTGGCGCTCTCCAGCCTGCGGCTGCCGAGCGACGCCTGCATCGCTTTCGAGGATTCGCTGAACGGCCTGCGCGCGGCGAAGGCGGCGGGCCTGGTAACGGTCGTGACGCCCTCGCGCTGGACGGCGGAAGAGGATTTCAGCGGCGCAGACCTGCTGCTGCCCTCGCTCGAAGGGCTCGAGTTGCCCCGGCTCACCCGGCTGCTCGGAGAAGCACATGCCTCAGCCTGAGACGACGCTTACCGAGTTCATCATCGGCGAGCAGCGCCGCTTTCCCGGCGCCACCGGCGGCTTCACCGCCCTGGTGAACGACATCCGGCTCGCCTGCAAGCGCATCGCCTACGCGGTCGGCAAGGGCGCGCTCGCGGGCATGCGCGGGGCCGCCGGCTCGAAGAACGCGCAGGGCGAGGAACAGCAGAAGCTCGACCTGCTGGCCAACGAGATCTTCCTGCGCACCAACGAGTGGGGCGGGTCGCTGGCCGGCATGGCGAGCGAGGAGCTCGAGCATCCCTACCGGATTCCGGACGCGCATCCGCGCGGGCGCTACCTGCTCGCCTTCGACCCGCTGGATGGCTCCTCCAACATCGACGTCAACGTTCCGGTGGGTTCGATCTTCTCGGTGCTTACCTGCCCGCCGGACGTCGCCGGGGACGATGAGCGCGCCTTCCTGCAGGCCGGCAGCCGCCAAGTGTGCGCGGGCTACGCCATCTATGGCCCGAGCACCATGCTGGTGCTGACCTTCGGGCGCGGCGTGCATGGCTTCACGCTCGACCGCGAAATCGGCGAGTTCATCTACACGCACCCGGACTTGCGTGTGCCCGAAGACACGAGCGAGTTCGCCATCAACACCTCGAACGCGCGCTTCTGGGAGCCGGCGGTCAAGCGCTACGTCGAGGAGTGCATGGCGGGCAAGAGCGGCCCGCGCGGCAAGGATTTCAACATGCGCTGGATCGCCTCGCTGGTCGCCGAGGCGCACCGCATCCTCATGCGCGGCGGCGTGTTCCTGTATCCGCGCGACGAGCGCGAGCAGGGCAGGAGCGGGCGCCTGCGACTGCTGTACGAGGCGAATCCGATCGGCATGGTGATCGAGCAGGCGGGCGGGCGCGCGAGCACCGGCTACGGGCCGGTGCTGGAGGTCGAGCCCGCGGGCCTGCACCAGAAATCGGGGTTCGTGTTCGGCGCACGGCACGAGGTGGAGCGCATCGAGCAGTACCACCGCGACTACAACCAGAAGCCCTACGACGCGCCGCTGTTCGGCACGCGCGGCCTGTTCCGCGCCGCGCACTGAGGGCGGCCCGCACACCATGTCCGAGCGCTACCCGGTCATCGCCATCACCGGCTCTTCGGGAGCCGGCACCACCTCGGTGATGCGCACCTTCGAGGAGATCTTCCGGCGCGAAGGCGTCAAGGCCGCGTTCGTCGAGGGCGACGCGTTCCATCGCTACGACCGCGCCACGATGAAGCAGAAAATGGCGGAGGAGCTCGCGCGCGGCAACGAGAACTTCAGCCATTTCGGACCCGAGAACAACCTGTTCGAGGAACTGGAGGCGCTGTTCCGCGACTACGGCGCCACCGGGCGCGGCCGCACGCGCAAGTACCTGCACAACGCCGAGGAGGCCGCGCCCTATGGGCAGCAGCCCGGTACCTTCACGCCGTGGCAGGACATCGGGCCCGATACCGACGTGCTGTTCTACGAGGGCCTGCATGGCGCGGTGGTCACCGACAAGGTGAACGTGGCGCGCCACGCGGACCTGCTGATCGGCGTGGTGCCGGTCATCAACCTGGAGTGGATCCAGAAGCTGCACCGCGACCGCGGCGCGCGCGGCTACACGACCGAGGCGGTGACCGAGACCATCCTGCGGCGCATGCCCGACTACGTGCACTACATCGTGCCGCAGTTCGCGCAGACGCACATCAACTTCCAGCGCGTGCCGGTGGTGGACACGTCCAACCCGTTCATCGCGCGCCACATCCCGGCGGCCGACGAGAGCTTCCTCGTCATCCGCTTCGCCAACCCGCGTGGCATCGATTTTCCGTACCTGCTCACCATGCTGCACGACTCGTTCATGTCGCGGCCGAACACCATCGTCGCTCCGGGCGGCAAGATGGACCTCGCCATGCAGCTCATCTTCACCCCCATGATCTGGCGCCTGATGGAGCGCAGGAAGCTCGCGCTCGGCAAAGGCTAGGAGATCGCGCATGGCCATGGTTTCGCTCAGGCAACTGCTCGATCACGCCGCCGAGAACGGCTACGGCGTGCCGGCGTTCAACGTCAACAACCTGGAGCAGATCCAGGCGATCATGCAGGCGGCCGAGCAGACCGCCAGCCCGGTGATCCTGCAGGCCTCCGCCGGCGCGCGCAAGTACGCGGGCGAGGCATTCCTGCGGCGCCTGGTCGAGGCTGCGGTCGAGTCCTACCCCGATATTCCGGTGGTGCTGCACCAGGATCACGGCGCGAGCCCCGCGGTGTGCCAGGGCTCGATCCGCTCGGGCTTCACCAGCGTGATGATGGACGGCTCGCTCAAGGAGGACATGAAGACCCCGGCTTCCTACGAGTACAACGTCGCGGTGACGCGCAAGGTCGCCGAGATGGCGCACGCGGTCGGCGTCTCGGTGGAGGGCGAGCTGGGCTGTCTCGGGTCGCTCGAGACCGGCGAGGCGGGCGAGGAGGACGGCGTGGGCGCCGCGGGCAAGCTCTCGCGCGAGCAGTTGCTCACGGATCCGGCGCAGGCCGCGGATTTCGTCGCGCAGACCAAGGTCGACGCGCTCGCAGTCGCCATCGGCACCTCGCATGGCGCCTACAAGTTCACCAAGAAGCCCACGGGCGAAGTGCTGGCCATCGACCGCATCAAGGCGATCCATGCGCGCCTGCCCGACACGCACCTCGTGATGCACGGTTCCTCGTCGGTGCCGCAGGAGTGGCTGAAAGTGATCCGCGAGAATGGTGGCGCGATCAAGGAAACCTATGGCGTGCCGGTCGAATCGATCGTCGAGGGCATCCGCCACGGCGTGCGCAAGATCAACATCGACACCGACATCCGCCTGGCGATGACGGGCGCGATGCGCCGCGCGATGGCCAAGGATCCCGGCGAGTTCGACCCGCGCAAGTTCCTCAAGGATGCGACCGCCGCTGCGCGCGACCTGTGCAAGGAGCGCTTCACGTCCTTCGGCTGCGCCGGGCAGGCACCGCGCATCAAGCCGGTGCCGCTCGAGAAAATGGCGGCGCGCTACGCCTGAGATTCGATCCGCGGCTTCCGCGGGCGTCGCGTTTCCCTGATAATTGCGGCCTTTTCCGGCCATGACCACTCCCGCCGTTTCCGATGCAGACCTCGCCAACGCGCTGCGCGCGCTGGCGATGGATGCAGTGGAAGCGGCGAAGTCCGGGCATCCCGGCATGCCGATGGGCATGGCCGAGATCGCCGTGGCGCTGTGGCACCGCCACCTCCGGCACAACCCCGCCAATCCGTCCTGGGCGAATCGCGACCGCTTCGTGCTCTCGAACGGCCACGGCTCGATGCTGCTCTATGCGCTCTTGCACCTCACCGGCTACGAGTTGCCGATGGAGGAGCTCAAGCGCTTCCGGCAACTGGGCTCGAAGACCCCCGGCCATCCCGAGGTCGGGCATACGCCCGGGGTGGAGACCACCACCGGTCCCCTGGGCCAGGGTGTCGCCAACGCCGTGGGCATGGCGCTCGCCGAGCGGCTGCTCGCGGCGCAGTTCAACCGGCCGGATTTCGACATCGTCGACCACCACACCTACGTCTTCATGGGCGACGGCTGCATGATGGAAGGCCTCTCGCACGAGGCCTGCTCGCTCGCCGGCACGCTCGGCCTGGGCAAGCTCGTTGCGTTCTACGACGACAACGGCATCTCCATCGACTCGGAGAAGGGCCACATCGCGAGCTGGTACACGGACGACGTGCCCAAGCGCTTCGCCGGCTACGGCTGGCAGGTGATCCCGAACGTGGACGGGCACGACGTCGAGGCGGTGCACCGCGCGATCCGCAAGGCGCGGCGCGAGAAGTCGCGGCCCACGCTCATCTGCTGCAAGACCGTGATCGCCAAGGGCGCGCCGCACAAGGCGAATACCGGCGCCGCGCACGGCGCGCCGCTCGGCGCCGAGGAGATCGCGGCCACGCGCGCCGCCATCGGCTGGCGCCATCCGCCGTTTCACATCCCGCAGGAGGTCTACGAAGGCTGGGACGCGCGCGGCGCAGGCAAGCGCGCCGAGCGCAAGTGGAAAAAGCTCTTCGAGGAGTACGCCAGGCGATTCCCGGAGGAGGCGGCGGAGTTCCTGCGCCGGCAGGCGGGAGCGCTGCCCGCCGGCTTCGAGGACAAGGTGCGCGCGCTGATCGCCGAGACGCACCGGAAGGCCGAGACGCTGGCCACGCGCAAGGCGTCCCAGAACGTGCTCGAGAGCTTGAAGCCGCTGCTGCCGGAGCTGATCGGCGGCTCCGCGGACCTCACGGGCTCCAACCTCACCATGGTCAAGGGCTCGCGCGTCATCGCGCGCGAAGGCGGCGGCAACTACCTGTTCTACGGCGTGCGCGAGTTCGGCATGTGCGCCATGATGAACGGCATCGCGCTGCACGGCGGTTTCATCCCCTACGGCGGCACGTTCCTGGTCTTTTCCGACTACGCGCGCAATGCGCTGCGCATGGCGGCGCTGATGCGGCTGCGCGCGATCTACGTATTCACGCACGACTCGATCGGCCTGGGCGAGGACGGCCCCACGCACCAGCCGGTGGAGCACGCCTCCACCCTGCGCCTGATCCCGAACATGGACGTCTGGCGCCCCTGCGACACGGTGGAAGCGGCGGTGGCGTGGACCTGCGCGCTGGAGCGCCGCGACGGGCCGAGCGCGCTGCTGTTTTCGCGGCAGAACATCGCGTTCGCG
>DASTHP010000109.1:0-7502 GCA_035718125.1 Burkholderiales bacterium
GATCAGCGCGAGGTGACGGCCCGAGTACTCGAGCACCATCGCCTCGTGGATCATGGTGAGCTCGAGGTGCGTGGCGGGGTTGTCCACGGGGATGCGCGCGTTCTCGGCGAGCGACACCATGGTGAAGGCGACGCCGGCGAAGGCCATGCTCGGGTAGATGACGAACTCGCGGTGCGCGAGCGTTTGCACGATGGTGGCGAGCGACGTCGAGTGCGAGATGAGCGACGCCGTGAACAGCACCATCAGCAGCGCCGGCTCCGCGAGGAACCCCACCAGCATCTCGCGACGGGCCCCGAGCGTGCCGAACGCCGTGCCGACGTCCATGCCGGCGAGGGCGATGAACAGGCGCGCGAGCGCCAGCAGCCCCACCAGCGCGATGGCGTCGGCGGCGGCGTTCAACGGCAGGTCGGTGCCCACCTTCGGCACGATCGCGGCGGCGAGCGCCAGGCAGCCGAAGATCACGTAGGGCGCGCTGCGGAACAGGGAGCTCGCGTTGTGCGCAAGGACCACTTCCTTGCTGAAGAGCTTGGTCAACACGCGGTAGGGCTGCAGCAGCGGCGGGGCGCTGCGGTTCTGCAGCCAGGCGCGGCACTGGTTCACCCAGCCGGTGAGCATGGGCGCCAGCAGCACGGCGAGCGCGAGCACCGCGAACTGGCTGATGAGACCCTGGATGGTGATCACGCCGCGCTCACCGGACAAACAGCAGCAGCACCAGCAGCGTGGCGAAGCTGTAGGTCAGGTACACCGAAATGCGGCCGCGCTGCAGGACGGTGACCAGGGTCGTGACGAACTCCGCGGCGCGTGCCACCGGCAGGTACAGCCAGTGCCACAGGCGGTCCTCGTGCGTCTCGCGGAAGACGGGGCGCTCGTCCAGCGGCGACGGTGCTTGCTGGTCAATGCGGAAGAACGGCTCGAACACGTGCCGCACCGGCTGGCCGAACCCTTCAGCGCTGTCCTGCATGCGCGCGTCCTGGTAGGGGAAGCCGCAATCCCAGGGCGCGGCGCGGCGCATGCGGCCGTGATAGAAGGCGCGTACCGACAGCCAGGTGAGCGCCACCAGCAGCGCGGTGCCGGCGAGGAACAGCAGCGGACTGTAGCTCGCGCGCTCGGGAAGCAACGGCGCGAGGAACAGCCAGCCCTGCGCCTGCGACGCCAGGCCGTAGCCGGTGAGCGCGCGTGTGATGGGGTCGAGCAGCCCGATCACCGTGGTCGGCACGAGGCCGAGCACGATGCACATGGCGGCCAGCCACGCCAGCCCGGCGCGCTCCCAGATTCCGGCATCGTGCGCCTCGGCGAGCTTCGCCTCGCGCGGCTGGCCGAGGAACACCACGCCGTAGAACTTGACCATCACGTAGCCGGAAAGCGCCGCCGTGAGCGCCACCAGGGCCGCGGCGACCGGCACCAGCATGTTGAGGTAGGCCTGCGGCAGGCCGGGCGTGAACAGGAACGCCTGCAGCAGCAGCCATTCGGAGACGAAGCCGTTGAGCGGCGGCAGCCCGGCGATCGCGATGCTGCCGACGAGCGCGCACCAGGCCACCCAGGGCATGCGATGGATGAGACCGCCCAGCTTGCCGAGGCTGCGCTCGCGGGTGGCATGCAGCACCGAGCCCGTGCACAGGAACAGCAGCGACTTGAAGAACGCATGGTTGAGGCAGTGGTACAGCATCGCGGTCAGCGCCAGGGCGGCGAGGGTGCCCATGCCGAAGCCGCGAAACAGCAGCGTGAGCCCGTACGCGGCGAAGATGAGGCCGATGTTCTCGATCGACGAATACGCGAGCAGCCGCTTCATGTCCGTCTGCACGGCGGCGTAGACGATGCCGCCGACCGCGGAGACGAGGCCGAGCGCGAGCGCGATCACCCCCCACCACCAGAGCGGAAACGCGATCAGGTCGAGCGTGACCCGCAGCAGCCCGTAGATCGCTGTCTTCAGCATGACCGCGCTCATCAGCGCCGAGACCGGCGAGGGCGCCGCCGGGTGCGCCTCGGGCAGCCACACGTGCAGCGGCACGATGCCCGCCTTGGCGCCGAAGCCGAACAGCGCGAGCAGGAACGCCGCCGTGGCGACGCCGGCGCCCGGCTGCAGCTCGCGCATGTTGGCAAAGGTGTAGTCGCCGGTGCCGGCCTGCAGCGCGCCAAAGCACAGCAGGATGGCGATGGCGCCGATGTGCGCGATCAGCAGGTAGAGGTAGCCGGCGCGCCGGATCTCCGCGTGCCGGTGATCGCTGGTCACCAGGAAGAAGGACGAGAGCGCCATCGTCTCCCAGGCCACCATGAAGAAGTACGCGTCGTCGGCGACGAGCACTAGCGCCATGCTGGCAAGGAACACGTGGTAGTAGGCGCATTGCAGGCCGGGCGGCGTGCCCTCTCCCTGGCGCAGGTAGCCCGCGGCGAACAGCGAGACGCCCGCCACGACCGCGCCCAGCAGCAGCAGGAAGAAGGCGGCGAGCGCGTCCAGGCGCGCATGAAACGGCAGGTCGGGCAGGCCGAGCGGCAGCACCAGCGCCTGCGGGGCGCGGAACAGGCTGGTGAAGGCGATCGCCGCGATCAGCAAGCCGACGAGCGCGCCGGCAGGAAACAGCACGCGCGCGGAGAGCACCAGGCTTCCCGGCCGCAGCAATCCGCCGAACCCGATCAGCAGCCAGGCCGCCGCGCCGGCGAGGACGGCCTGAAGGGGGGCGATCTCCACTTCCCCGCTGTGCCTCTACGCCAGCACGATGAGCGCGGCGACAATCAGCCCGGCGATCGCGCCTGCCACCACGATCAGCGTGTCGCGCGGCTTCCAGCCGCCGACGGCAGGGTGCGTCGCCTGCAGGGGGAACGGCAGCGTGCCGGCATTGGGATCGCTCTGCCGGGTGGCGTCGCTCAGCGCCACCAGGCGCTGCGTGGCCTCGAGGGAGTCGAACGTGCGCGACACGCCGCGTGCCGCCGGCGTCTCCGGGTCGGTGGTCTCGGCGCGACGCGAGCGCTCGACCGTCTGCGACAGCACCGCCGTCTTGACTTCGCGGTCCACCACCGCCGGCGTCGGCCCGGGCGCCAGGCCCGTCAGCGGCAGGGTGCTGGTCGCGCTGAGGACGCCGTACGTCTGCTGCTCGCATTCACGCAGGCCGCGCGCGATCTCCGCGGCGCTCTGCGCGCGCTCGTCGAGCGCCTTGGCGAGCATGCGCGCCACGATCAGGTCGAGCGCGGGGGGCGAGGCCGGGTTGATGGCGCTGGGCGCCGGGGGCACGAAATTGACGATCTGGTACATGACCGCGTTCACGCTCTCGCCGGTGAACGGCGCCGCACCGGTCAGCATCTCGTACAGGATCACGCCGAGCGAGAACAGGTCGGCGCGGTGGTCGGCGCGCTTGCCGATCACCTGCTCGGGCGACATGTACTTGGGCGAGCCCATCATCATGCCGGTCTGCGTCTGCACGTTGGAGGTGCGCATGCGCGCGATGCCGAAGTCGGTGATCTTCACCGGCCCGGTCTCCGGCACCATGATGTTGGCGGGCTTGATATCCCGGTGCACCACGCCGCGCTCGTGCGCGTAGGCGAGGCCCTCGGCCACCTGCGCCGCGATCGCCAGCGCCTTTTGCACCGGCAGCGGCTTGCCCGGCAGCAGCAACGTGCGCAGCTCGGCGCCCTCGATGTACTCCATCGCCATGTAGCACAGGCTCTCGCTGCGGCCGATGTCGTAGATGGTGACGATGTTCGGATGGTTGAGCCCGCCCGCCGCGCGCGCCTCCTGGTAGAAGCGCTTCTCGTACATCTCGGCGCCGTCCTTGTCCATCGTCAGGTTGATGGTCTTGATGGCGACGGTGCGCTCGAGCATCGGGTCCTTCGCCTTGTAGACGATGCCCATGGCTCCGCGGCCGATCTCGGAAACCAGTTCAAAGCGGCCGAGCTTGCTTGCTTCCATGCGTGGGCGCGTCGCGCCTTTCGCTAGCGGCCGGCCTTGACCGAGCGGAACACCGGTCCCCAGGTCGGGTGGCCTGCCTCGGCGGGGCTCAGTTGCAGGCCGGGATTGATTGCCAGCGCCTTGCGGAACTCGTCGCGGCAGGCCGTGGTGCGGCCGGATATGCAATGAATGAAAGCGAGGTGCTTGTGCGCGTTGACGCGATCGGCGCTGGCGAGGCCCTTGTCGATGGCCGCCTGCAACTGCTTGGCAGCTTCGCCGTAGTTGCCGTCCTCATACTGGCGCAGCCCTGCGGCAAGCGCCGCATTGCCCTTGTAGCCGCCAAAGAAACCCTTGATGTCGGTGCCAGCGCTCTCGAGGTCGGCCCGCATCGCGCGCATCGGCTCGGTCTGGCAGCCGGCGACCAGCAGCGTGCCGGACACCGCCGCGCTCAGCGCAATCCACCTCATGCGTCTTGTCCCCTGGTCATGCGTAGCGCGGCGGGCGCCCTGCGCTGCCGCCGCAGACCTGCGGAAGATACCACTCGGGACGCTGCTCAGCGAAACTGGTGCCTGATGCGCACCGGCTCGCCCGAGCGCACTTCGATGCGCTGGCTGTGAACCGGAAACGTCGTATTGCGTACCTCGATCGTGTGCGCGCCGGGCGGCAGCTCGAGGTTGCGCAACGGCGGGCTGACGCCGCGGCTCTTGCCGTCGACGAACACCTCGCCCCAGGGCAGGATGCTCAGTTGGATGACGCCCGCCGCGAGCGCCGGCGTGGGCGCAGCGGGCGGCGCGGCGGGCTCGGGTTTGGCGGCGGCGACTTCCATGCGGACCGGCTTGGCGACGGGTTTCGGCGCAGTCGTCCGGGGCGAGGGCGCAGCCTTCGCGACCGGCGCCGTGGCCGGCGTGGAGGGTTGGGGCGCTTGCGTCGCCCGCGGCTCGGTGCTGGGCGCATCGGCCTTCGCCGCCGTGGCCTTCGGCGCTGCGGCGGCTGCAGGAATCTTCGCCGCCGGCTCGGCCTTGGCGACGGGCGCCGGCTTCGCCGCGGGCCTGACCGCGGCCGCGGGCACAGGTGCGGCTTCGGGCTTGACTTGCGCACGCACCGCCACGCCGCTGGCCACCATGAGCGCGAACACCAGCGGCGCGCCGACCAGCGCCATGCGGTGCACGCCGAAGGGCCGGGCATCGGTCAGCTGGCCGATCAGCCGCGGCGCGGCACTATGGGGCGCCACGCGCAGCGAGCCGGTCTCGAGCACGCGGCGCGCCGCGTCGGTGCCGATGCCGACCGAATACACCTCGTGCTCGCGCACGTGCTTGTCGGTGCGCGCGCCGACGTAGCTGAACAGGCTCGCGTAGTCCAGCGACAGGCACGACACCACCTCGTAGAACGAGCGCGGCACCAGCAGCTGGCCCGACTGCGCGAAGCTCATGATGCGCTGCGCGACGTTGATGCCGTCGCCGATGATGTTCATCTGCCCGTTGATGTCCTTGACCAGGCGCACCGGGCCCAGATTGATGCCGATGCGGATGGCGATCGCGCCGGTGGCCTCGGCGCGCGCCGCGGCGCGCAGCGACATGGCGACGAACAGCGCGTCCTCGGGGTCGCCCAGAAAGGTGATGCCGGCGCCGTCGCCGGTGTCGAGCACCACGCGGTCGCGCGCCGGGACGTTCTCCAGCGAGGCGCTGAGCAGCTTGTTGAATGCCTGCTTGAGCAGCAACTGCTCCGCCACGGGCTTCGTCGAGTACTCGACGATGTCCAGGAAGACGATGCTGCACACCAGCGTGCGGCTCGGCTGTTCGATCATGCACGTCGCGCAGGGCGCGGCGCAGCGGCCGCGGGAAAGCTATTTTACGCGCATGCCCGGTCTCGCCCCGGCGTCGGGCGAAATGAGGAATATGCCCGGTTCCTCTCCGGAAGCGGCGAGCACCATGCCTTCGGAGACGCCGAATTTCATCGTGCGCGGGGCGAGGTTGGCCACCACCACCGCGAGTTTTCCCTCGAGATTCGCGGGGTCGTAGGCGGACTTGATGCCGGCGAACACCGTGCGCGTGCTCGCGCCGAGGTCCAGGGTGAGCCGCAGCAGCTTGTCGGCGCCCTCGACGTGCTCGGCCTTGGCGATGCGCGCGACGCGCAGATCGAGCTTGTTAAATTCTTCAATGGTGATGACATCGGTCACGGTTTGCTCCTTGGAGGCGTGCAGCTGCTTCTCGGCGTGGCGCTGCGGCGCGCTGGGCTGCGGAACGGCGGCGATGTCGAACAGGGCGTCGAGCTGCCTGGCCTCGACCCGGGTGAGCAGGTGCCGGTACTCCGCGATGGCGTGGTCCTCGCCCAGGAATTTGCCGAGGTCGCCCCAGGTGAAGGGCTTGACGCCGAGCAGGCTCGCCGCCTGCTCCGCCGTGCGCGGCAGGACCGGCGCGAGCAGGATGGCGAGCAGGCGGAATGCCTCGATCGCCTCGGAGCAGACGATGTGCAGGCGTGTTTCATGGCCGGGCAGCCGCGCCAGCTCCCAGGGCTTCTCGGCATCCACGAAGCGGTTCACTTCGTCGGCCAGTTCCATAATGCGCCGCACCGCCCTGCCGAACTCGCGCGCGTCATAGGCGGCGGCAATCTCCGGCGCGGCGTGGCGCACGCTCGAGGCGACGTCCGCGGCGGTGTTCTTCTTCAGCGCCACGCCATGCAGCTTGCCGCCGAAGCGCTTGCTGATGAACGGCGCGCAGCGGCTGGCGATGTTGACGAACTTGCCGATCAGATCGCTGTTGACGCGCGCCAGGAAGTCGTCCGGATTGAAATCCAGGTCCTCGACGTTCGCGTTCAGCTTGGCGGCGATGTAGTAGCGCAGCCATTCCGGGTTCATGCCCAGCTGCAGGTAGCGCAGCGGGCTGATGCCCGTGCCGCGCGACTTGGACATCTTGTCCCCCGACACGGTGATGAAGCCGTGCACGTAGACGTGGTCGGGCACCTTGTAGGGCTTGCCCGCGAACTCCAGCGTCGCCGGCCAGAACAGGGTGTGGAAGTAGATGATGTCCTTGCCGATGAAATGGACCTGCTCGGTGCCCGGGTCCTGCAGGAATTTCTCGAAATCGATGCCGGCTTTCGCGCAGTAGTTCTTGAAGCTCGCGAGGTAGCCGATCGGCGCGTCCAGCCAGACGTAGAGGTACTTCTCCTCCTCGATATCGGGCACGCGGATGCCGAAGTAGGGCGGGTCGCGCGAGATGTCCCAGTCGCCCAACGCCTTGTCGCCCTCGCCCTCGAGCCACTCCTTGGCTTTGTTGACCACTTGGGGCTGCAGGCGGCCGGGCTTCTCCAGCCAGCGCTTGAGGAACGCCTTGCACTTCGCATCCGACAGCCGGAAGAAGTGGTGCTCGGAGGTTTTCAGCACCGGCGCCGCCCCCGAGAGCGTGGAATAGGGGTTCTTCAGGTCGGTGGCCGAGTAGGCGGCGCTGCAGTTCTCGCAGGCGTCGCCGTACTGGTCCTTGGCGCCGCAGTTCGGGCATTCGCCCTTGATATAGCGGTCGGCCAGGAACATGTTCTTCACCGGGTCGTAGAACTGCTCGACCGGCTTGGTGTAGACCAGGCCCGCGCGCTTCAGCCGCCGGTAGATGTCCTGCGAGAGCTCGGTGTT
>DASTHP010000110.1:0-8176 GCA_035718125.1 Burkholderiales bacterium
CCGGCCGGGGGCTCCTGCCGGATCATGCACGACACCATCTCGTAGAAGGCGCGGTCCAGCGCCTTGCGCGCCGCGGCGAGCTGCTGCGCGATGTCCTCGCAGGGCTCGTCCGCGCCGATCATGCGCCGCACCGCGCGCACCTGGCCTTCGATGCGCGCGAGGCGCGCATCCATCGCCTTCTTCGCCTCGGCATCATGCATCACGGGACTGTTCATGCGCGGCGACTATACACGGGTGGGTATCGGCTCGCCAGCTTTCCCCATGGTGCAGCGCCACATAAGAAAATTCCCACTACTCCATCAGAGGAAACATTTGGCGCATACTCCCTGAGGGTATTAAGTTCGTCGACCTAGAGGAGCCACACGATGTCCGACCAAGCCGACCTGGACCGCCTGATCAACGAGCGGCTGGATGCATTGCTGCCGAAGAAGCTCGCCGAGCTGCGCGAGAAGCAGACGCCGTCGATGACCATCATCGCCACCAAGGGCACGCTCGACTGGGCGTATCCGCCGTTCATCCTCGCCTCGACCGCCGCGGCGCTCGGCTGGAACGTGTCGATGTTCTTCACCTTCTACGGCCTCGGCCTGCTGCGCAAGGACATCAGCGACCTGAAGATCAGCCCGCTCGGCAACCCGGGCATGCCGATGAAGATGCCCTTCGGCCCCGAGTGGTTCAAGAGCATCAACTGGAACATCCCGAACGCCGTGCAGGGCATCGTGCCGGGCTTCGAGAACATGGCCACCCTGCTGATGAAGCAGACCATCCACAACAAGGGCGTGGCCGGCATCGAGGAGCTGCGCGCCGCGTGCATCGAGGGCGGCGTCAACCTGATCGGCTGCCAGATGACCGTGGATCTGTTCGGCTACAAGCCCGAGGATTTCATCGTCGAAGTGAAAGAGTACTGCGGCGCGGCGACCTTCCTGCCGATGGCGCGCGACGCGGACGTGAGCCTGTTCATCTAGAGGGCGCAAGCCCCGATACGACAAAGAGGGAGACCATGAGGAAACTACTGATCGCCGCAGCGACCGCCGCGGCACTCGCGCCGTTCGGGGCAAACGCCACGGTCGGCTATTTTGCGCACGGCTACGGCATGAAGGCCAAGGCCACGGGCGGCGTCGGCATCGCGCTGCCGCAGGATGCGCTGGCGGCGGCGTCCAATCCGGCCGGCATGGCATGGATCGGCAATCGGGCTGATCTCGGCCTTGAGTGGTTCATGCCCGATCGCGGCGCGGAAATCGCCGGCAACATCTTTCCCGGCGTCAACGGCGTCTACGACGGCAACGGCACCTCGAGCTTCCTCATTCCGGAGTTCGGCTACAACCGCATGCTCAACGCGAATTGGTCGCTCGGCGTCGCCGTGTACGGCAATGGCGGCATGAACACGACCTACGAAACCAATCCGTTTACCGGCTTTGGCGGGACCGGCGAGGCGGGCGTGGACCTGATGCAGTTGTTCGTCGCGCCCACGGTGGCATGGAAAAGCGGCAACCACTCGTTCGGCCTGTCGCTGAACCTCGCCTACCAGCGCTTCGAGGCCAACGGCATCGCATTCATGTCCGGCTTCTCATCCAACCCTTCCGCCGTCTCCAACCAGGGCTACGACGATTCCACGGGCTGGGGTGTGCGCATCGGCTGGATGGGACAAGTCTCGCCCACGGTCACGCTCGGTGCGACCTACCAGTCGAAGACCAGCATGAGCAAGTTCGACAAGTACAGCGGCCTGTTCGCCAACCAGGGCGAGTTCGACATCCCGGAGAACTACGGCGTCGGCATCGCCTGGAAGGCGAGCCCCGCCCTCACGATCGCCGGCGACCTGCTGCAGATCCAGTACGGCGACGTTGCCGCGGTCGGCAATCCCGTGGACTGCCTGTTCGCGGGCGCCTGCGCGCTGGGCAGCACCAATGGGCCCGGCTTTGGCTGGGAGAACACCACGGTCTACAAGCTCGGCGTGACCTACGATCTGGACCAGAACATCACGCTGCGTGCCGGCTACGTCACCTTGAAGCAGCCGATTCCCGCCAGCCAGACGTTCTTCAACATCCTCGCGCCGGGCGTGGTGGAAGACCACCTCACCCTGGGTGCGACCTGGAAGATGGGCGGCAACGGCGAGCTGACCGTGATGTACATGCACGCCTTCGAGAAGAAGGTGAACGGCTCGGGCTCGATCCCGCCGGGCGCGCCCCCGGGCTTCGGCGGCGGCGAGGCCAACCTGCGCATGAGCCAGGATTCCATAGGCGCCGCGTACGGCTGGAAGTACTGAGTGAAGCAGGCAGCAGTCCTCGGGTTCGCGCTGGCGATCGCCACGCCGTACGGCGTGGCGGCCCCGGTGCTGATGGCGCCGGAGTGGGCGCAGGAAATGTGCAAGGCGTGGAACGCGGACGCGACCCTGACCGGCAAGCTGGTGGAGTCGGGGTGGATCAAGAACGACAAGGGCCGCGGCTACAAGGCGATGCAGATCTATCGCGCCGATTGCGCAGGCAGCGCGCGCATCGAGCTGCGCGTGTCTCACAAGGACGGCAAGACCAGCTGCGTCTTCGGCGGCAAGGCCGAGTCCAAGCTCGATGGCGACGCGGATTACCTGATGTGGGCCGACACCCCGCGCTGGATCGAGATGGGCAAGGGCGAGTACGGCCCGATGCGCGCCATGATGTTCCGGCGCCTGAAATTCGACGGCCCGATGATGGAAGCGATGGACAACATGGGGCCGTTCGAGAGCTTCCTGCTGCTGGTCGGCAAGGTGCCGGGCGAGACATCGAGCTGCCCGGCGAAGTAGCGTGCCCAGGGCGGCGCTGCTCGACCTGGACGGCACGCTGCTCGACACCGCGCCGGACCTCGCAGCGGCGGCCAATGCGATGCTCGCCGAGCTGGGGCTTGCGCAGCTGCCGGCGGGCGCCATCCGCGACTTCATCGGCGGTGGCATCGCGCAACTGGTCGAGCGTTGCCTGCAGTCCGCGGGCGAGTCCCTCGCCTGCGCGCGGCTGGAGCCCGCGCTGCGCAGCTTCGGCGCGCACTACCGGCGGCTGAACGGCCGCGCGAGCCGGCCATTTCCCGGCGTGCCCGAGACGCTCGCGCGCCTGCGCGCCGCGTCCATCCGGCTTGCCTGCGTGACCAACAAGGCAAGCGCGTTCACGGCGCCGCTCCTCGCCAAGACGGGCCTCGCGCCGTACTTCGACGCCGTGGTGACGGCCGACCAGGCCGGCGCGCGCAAGCCGCATCCGGCGCCGTTCCTGCACGCCTGCAAGGCGCTCGCGGTGGCGCCCGCCGAGGCGACGGTGATCGGCGATTCGGCGAACGACGCCGAAGGCGCTCGCGCGGCAGGCTGCCGCGTGCTGCTCGTCACCTACGGCTACAGCGAAGGGCGCGACGTGCGCAGCCTCGATGCCGACGGCGTCGTCGCGACGCTCGGCGAGGCGGCGGACCGGCTGCTCGGCGCAGCACCGGCGCGCGCTACTTGAGGCCGAGCGCCTCGCGCGCGATGCCGTCGAGCAGCGCTTCGACTTCCTTGAGCGCCGCCTTGGACGCGGAGGAACCGTCGGGCCTCCAGGGGCGGCGGTAGGACACGTGCACCGTGCCCGGGTCCTGCGCCGTCGCGTACGCCATGACGCTGTAGGGGCACAGCGCGGCATTCGCCGGGTCCGCCTCCATGGTCTTCCTCGACAACGCTGCGCTGCAAAACACGAAGGCCTGCGCGTCGGCGTAGAGCTTGCGCCCCGAGCCGACGTCCTTGCCGGTGCGCTCGAGCATGCGGTTGACGAACGACTGGTAGTCGATCACCAGGCCCCTGCTCTCGATCGCCACCTTCAAGTCGTCGCGCACGTCCTCGAACTTCGCGCGCTTCGAATACGCTACGATGGGATGCGGGTCTGCCATGAGCTCCTCCTCGATTGAATCCGGCCTGACGCTTTGCGCAGGCTATGCCCCCGGCGGGAAAACGTCATGATCGAGATCAAATCGCCGGCAGCCGCATCGGCGGTGATGCTGTGCGCGGCGCTCGCCGCGGCGCCGGCGGCCGCCACGCACGAGCCCTGGGTCACCACCCGCTATCCGCAGGACGAGGCCAAATGGTGGTGGGACGCCGATTGGTGGCAGCGCGGCGCCATGCCCGTGCCTGCCAACCATGAGGTGGTCACGCGCAAGGCAAGCTATCGGAACGGCGACGTCGAGGTGCCGGTCGAGATCCACGTGCCCAAGGGCGCGGGGCGCGCTCCGGTTGTGGTCTTCCTGCACGGGCGGCGCGGCATCGATCCCCTGACGCGCCTCGTGCCGCTGCGCGTGGCGGCGCGCGGCTTCGTCGTCGTCGCGCCCGACCTGTACAGCGGCCGCTTCATCGAGCCGTTCCCCGTCCGGCACGATCCCGCGCTCGAGGAAGACGCGGCGCTGGCGATCGATTTCGCGCTGGCGCTGCCCGAAGCGCGCGGGCAGGCGAAGACCTGCCTCGTCTCGCATACGCGCGGCGGCTACTACGCGCTCAAGGCGATGGTGACGAAGCAGCGGCAAGCGAAGACTGCCTGCTACGTCTCCTACTACCCGCACTGGCAGCACCCCGAGGCGCCCGAAGCGATGCAGGTCTACCAGTACGCGCCGGAGGTCGAATCGCTGCAGGTGCCGGTGCTCGTCTTCTTCGGCGAGCACGAGCAGTACCAGCGCGTCCGGCCGATCCTCGCCGGCATCGAGTCGCTGCAGAAGAAAAAGCGCGATGCGCGCGTGATCGTCTATCCCGGGGTGGGCCGCGGCTTCGACTTTCGCCCGCCCGAGGTGCGCACCTTCGCCGACGACCTCGCCACGCAAGACTCCCTCCTGCGCACCACGACCTTCATCCGATTCCACCTGAAGTGAATCAGGCGATCGCCTGATAGTACAAATTCTGGGGGTGCTTCGCTTCGGCGAAGAAATACCAGCGCTCGGCGAGCAGTCCCGCGTACTGCAGCAGGAACGCGGCGCCGAGCGCGGGCGCGGACTGCGGCGCGGCGAGCATCAGCAGCGCGGGCGCCGGGAACACCAGCGCAATCAGCGTCCAGCGCGCGGCGCGCACCACCTCGCGCGGACGGCCATGGAAGAACTCGCGCGTGTTGAACGAGCCGCCCATGGCGCCCTGCGCGATCTGCGCGATCTTCGGGTGCTTCACGCCGATGGCGGTGGCGAGCGTGGACTTGGGGCGCAGGCGCGCATTGCGCGCGAGCGAGGCGAGCCGCCCCAGGTAGCCGAGCGCGCCGACGATGAGCGCCGCGGCGACGTAGCCAAGCGCGAGCCCCGGCTGCAGCCAGGCGGCGAGCGCGGCGGCGAGCGTCAGCCCGGAGGCGCTGCCCAGCAGGATGAAGTTCGCCACGGTGAGCGGCGAGTGCCATTCCTGCAGGAACTTGAGGCAGGCGTAGATCATCGCGGTGCACACGTAGAGCGCGATGCAGGCCGCGGCGGCGAGCGCGCCCACCGGCAGCGCGCCCTGCAGGCGCCCCATCCAGTGCAGCAGGCCGTAGAGCGCCACCAGCGCCATGAACAGGGGCAGCACGATCACTTCGCGCGAGAGCCACGAGGTGCGCCACATCGCCGCCGAGCGCCAGGCGCGCTCGGGATGGCCCAGATGGAAGAACGAGGCGGCAAGGCCGCCGCCCGTCAGGCCGAGCGTGCCGAGCACCGCGGCTGCCACGAACCAGGGCGCAAGCGACGCCTGGCCGCGCGCGGCGTCCCAGGCATCGAGCGCGAAGAGCGCGAGGAACAGCCCCTGCCCCGCGCCGAGCAGCGTGGTGAGCAGGAGCACCGACCAGGCGGGCCGCATGGCTTACCAGCTCGTGACGTCGTCGAGCGCCGGCTCGCTCGACGCCGGCCGCGGCAGCAGCCCGTCCACCTTGAGCGGATTGTCGTGCCGCTCGAGCTCGTCCGGGTGCAGGTGCAGCGCGGTCTTGCGCCGCGGCAGGTAGTGGTTCGCCGGCTGCGTGCCCCATTCGGGCATCAGTGCGTAGCCGCCCTGCTCGCGGATCGCGCGCGAGGCCTCCGACGCCGGATCGTGGATGTCGCCGAACAGGCGCGCGCTCGTGGGGCAGGCGAGCACGCAGGCGGGCTTGCGCTCGGCCTGCGGCAGCTTCGCGTCGTAGATGCGGTCCACGCACAGCGTGCACTTCTTCATCACCTTCTGGTGCTCGTCGATCTCGCGCGCGCCGTACGGGCAGGCCCATGAGCAGTACTTGCAGCCGATGCACTTGTCGTAGTCCACCAGCACGATGCCGTCCTCGGCGCGCTTGTAGCTCGCGCCGGTCGGGCACACCGGCACGCAGGGCGGGTCCTCGCAGTGCAGGCAGGACTTCGGAAAGTGCACCGTCTCGGTGTTGGGGAACGCGCCCACCTCGAAGGTCTGCACGCGATTGAAGAAAGTCCCGGTCGGCTCGGCGCCGTAGGGGTTGTCGTCCGACAGGTAGCCCGCCTCGCCCGAGGTGTTCCACTGCTTGCAGCTCGTCACGCAGGCATGGCAGCCGACGCAGACGTTGAGGTCGATGACGAGCGCCAATTGCTTCCGGGTGGTCACTCGCCGATCTCCTTGCCCGCCACGTAGGCCATCCAGTTGCGTGGCCCCGCGCGCGTGCCCGGCGCGGGCGGTAGCGTGGGGAAATCGGGCGACGCGCCCGCCTCGTCCGCCGGGTAGATGCGCACGCGCACGTCGTACCAGCCCGCCTGGCCGGTGATCGGATCGGAATTCGAGGTGTCGCCCGGCAGCCTGTCCGAGATCAGGTGATTGAGCAGGAAGCCCTTGCGCGACTCGTTTGCCTCCGGCGCGAGCCCCCAGGCGCCCGGCTGCTTGCCGATCGCGTTCCAGGTCCACACGGTGCCCGGCTCCACCGCCTCGCTGTGCCGGCCCATGCAGCGCACGCGGCCCCATTGCGATTCGACCCAGAGCCACGCGCCATCGGCGATGCCGCTCGCGCGCGCGGTGCGCGGGTTGATGAACAGGTAGTTGTGCGCGTGGATCTGGCGCAGCCACGCGTTCTGCGAGTCCCAGGAGTGGTACATGGCCATCGGCCGCTGCGTGATCGCCGCAAGCGGGTACTTCTCCAGGTCGGTCGCCTGCGACTCGAGCGGCGCGTAGTAGAAGGGCAGCGGGTCGAAGTAGGTGGCGACGCGCGCGGCGAGCTCCGGCGGCGGGCAGCGCCCCGGCCACTTGCCCTGCGCCGCGAGGCGGAATTTCTGCAGCGGCTCGGAGTACAGGTGCACCAGCACCGGATCGCCCCAGCGGCGCAGCCGGTGGCGCTGCGCCCACTCCATGTAGCCCTTGTTCCAGTTGCGCATGTAGCGGTACGAGTGCGGCAGCTCGACCTTGAAGACGCAGTTGTTCTTCTCGTACATCTCCCACTGCCGCGGGTTGGGCTCGCCGAGCAGCGCCTTGGTGCCGTCAGCGCCGCGCCAGCCCGCGAGAAAGCCGATGCCCGAGCCGGGCTCGGTCTCGTGGCGAACGATGAAGTCCGGGTAGTCGCGGTACTTGCGCGCGCCCTGCGCGTCCACGAACGCGGGCAGCTTCAGGCGGCTGCCGAGCTCGATCAGCACCTCCTGGAAGGGCTTGCACTCGCCCTTGGGCGGCAGCACCGGCACGCGCACCGAGTCCACCGGGCCGTCGAATTCCGAGATCGGCCGGTCGAGCATGGACATGACGTCGTGGCGCTCGAGGTAGGTGGTGTCGGGGAGCACCAGGTCGGCAAAGGCCGTCATCTCCGACTGGAACGCGTCGCACACGACGAGGAACGGGATCTTGTACTCGCCGTCCGCGCCTCGGTCGTTGAGCATCCTGCGCACCTCCACCGTGTTCATGGTGGAGTTCCACGCCATGTTGGCCATGAAGATCATCAGCGTGTCGAGGGGATACGGATCGCCGCGCCACGCGTTGGTGATCACGTTGTGCATCAGGCCGTGCACCGAGAGCGGGTATTCCCAGGAAAAGCCCTTGTCGATGCGCACGGGCTTGCCCTCGGCGTCGACGAACAGGTCCTCGGGCGAACCGGGCCAGCCGAGCGCGAGGCCCGCGAGCGGGGTGTTCGGCTTCACGCCCTCGGGGCCGGTCGGCGTCTTCGCCGAGGGCGGAATCGCGCGCGGGAACGGCGCCTTGTGGCGAAAGCCCCCCGGACGGTCGATGGTGCCAAGCAGGCTCATGAGGATGGCGAGTGCGCGCACCGTGTGAAAGCCGTTGGAGTGCGCG
>DASTHP010000111.1:0-9145 GCA_035718125.1 Burkholderiales bacterium
GCGGATGCGGCCGATGCCGATCTTGCCGACGTAGCTCGAGTAGTCGAGCGAGCAGATCTGCAGCTGCAAGGGCGCGTCGGCATCCTCGTCGCGCATCGGCACGTACTTGAGGATCGCCTCGAACAGGGGCTTCAGGTCGCCACCGCGCTGGTTCGGGTCCAGGCTCGCCCAGCCTTCCAGCGCCGAGGCGTAGACCACGGGGAAATCGAGCTGCTCCTCGGTGGCGCCGAGCTTGTCGAACAGGTCGAAGGTCTGGTTGACCACCCACTGCGCGCGCGCGCTGGGACGGTCCACCTTGTTGACCACCACAATCGGCTTGAGGCCCAGCGCCAGCGCCTTGCGCGTGACGAAGCGCGTCTGCGGCATCGGCCCCTCGACCGCGTCCACCAGCAGCAGCACGCCGTCCACCATGGAGAGCACGCGCTCCACCTCGCCGCCGAAGTCGGCGTGGCCCGGGGTGTCGACGATGTTGATGTGCGTGCCCTCGTAGCGCACCGCGCAGTTCTTGGCGAGGATGGTGATGCCGCGCTCGCGCTCCAGGTCGTTGGAGTCCATCACCCGCTCCTGAAGCTCCTCGTGCGCGGCGAAAGTCCCCGTGGCGCGCAGCAGCTTGTCGACGAGCGTGGTCTTGCCGTGGTCGACGTGGGCGATGATGGCGAGGTTGCGGATGGCGCGTGGCATGAGCTTGATCGCAAAAGGAAAAAGTCGCGCATTGTACGCGAGTTGCGCTGCGCCGTGTTGCGCCGCG
This sequence comes from Burkholderiales bacterium, assembly GCA_035718125.1. Lineage (GTDB taxonomy): Bacteria > Pseudomonadota > Gammaproteobacteria > Burkholderiales > SG8-39 > JAABQT01. The sequence continues at coordinate 749 of DASTHP010000111.1, forward strand.
AGAGGCAGCCGCGCCAAGCGCCGGCGCGTGCGCGCCCTGCGTTTACACGAGCAGGCCCACGAAAGCCGCCGTCAGGCAGGTTGCGAGCGTGCCGGAGACGATTGACTTCAGACCCAGCTGCACCACCTCCGCGCGCCGTTCCGGGCACATGGTGCCCAGGCCGCCGATCATGATGCCGAGGCTGCCGAAGTTGGCGAAGCCGCACAGCGCGTAGGTCATCAGGAGCCGCGTGCGCTCCGAGAGCCCGCCCATCTTCGCCATCTCGGCGTAGGCGACGAGTTCGTTCACCACGGTCTTGGTACCGAGCAGGCTGCCCGCAGCCTGGGCCTCGGCCCACGGCACGCCGGCGAGCCAGGCGAGCGGCGCGAGCAGCCAGCCGAGCGCGCCCTGCAGCGTGTAAGGTGCGATGGCGAGGTTGACGAGCGCCACCAGCGCGACGAAGACCACCAGCATGGCGACGATGTTGAGCAACAGCTGCGCACCGTCGAGCGTGCCGCGGGTGAGCGCGTCCATGCTGCTCGCGTATTCACTCGGCATGTCGATGCGGCCGCCCATCGGCGCGCCCGCCGGCGGCACCATGACGAACGCCACCGCAAGCGCCGCGGGCGCCGCGAGGATCGACGCGATGAGCAGGTGCGCCATCGCGTCCGGCAGCGTGGGACCGAGGATGCTGGCGTAGAGGAACAGCACGGTGCCCGCGATCGAGGCCATGCCGCCGGTCATGATGGCGAACAGCTCCCCGCGCGAAACGCGCGCGAGATAGGGCCGCACGAACAGCGGCGCCTCCACCATGCCGACGAACACGTTGGCCGCCGTGGCGAGGCCGAGCACGCCGCCGACGCGCATCGATTTTTCCAGCAACCAGGAGATCGCGCGCACGACGGCGGGCAGCACGCGCCAGTGGAACAGCAGCGCGCTGAGCGCGCTGATCACCAGCACCAGGGGCAGCGCGCGAAACGCCAGGACGAAGCTCGAGCCCGGGTCGGTCTCGGCGAAGGGCGCCTTGCCGCCGCCGAGGTAGCCGAAGACGAACCCGGTCCCCGCCTGCGTGGCCTTCTCCAGCACGAGGAGCACGCCGTTTAGCCAGAGGAACGCGTCCTTCGCATAGGGTAGCTTGAGCAACAGCAGCGCCAGCACGAAGACCAGCACGAGGCCCGCGATCACCGCGCGCCAGGGCACCTCCCGGCGCCGCTCCGAGAGCAGCCAGGCGATGGCAAGCAGCCCGAAGATGCCGAGGGCGGCCTGCACCGCTCAGCCCTTGAAGGCGGACGCGATGGTGGCCTGGATCGCCTCGGCTGCGGCGCGCGGGTCGGCCGCATCGCGAATCGGGCGCCCGACCACGATGTAGTCGGCGCCGTTGGCGAAGGCCTGCGCGACATCCACCGCACGCTTCTGGTCGCCCATGGCGCTGCCCGCGGGCCGAATGCCGGGGGTCACGACGAGGAGCCGGTCGCCGAAAGCCGCCTTGATCTTCGGCGCTTCCAGCCCCGAGGCGATCACGCCATCGCAGCCCGACTCGAGGGCGGCGCGCGCGCGCTGCAGGACGAGGTCCTCGACGCTGCCCGCGTAGCCCATTTCCGCCAGGTTCTTCTGGTCGAAGCTCGTCAGCACGGTCACCGCGAGCAGCTTGAGCGAGCCCTTCTCCCGCGCCGCGGCTTCCATGATCGAGCGCTCGGCGTGCAGGGTGAGGAACTCCGCCCCGCTCGCGCGCAGGTTGGCCACGGCACGTCGCACCGTCTCCGGGATGTCGTAGAGCTTGAGATCGGCGAACACCTTGCCGCCGCGCGCGCGCAGCCACGCCAGCAGCTCGAAGTAGCCTCCCGCCGTGAACAGCTCCAGGCCGATCTTGTAGAAGCGCACGGCGTCGCCCAGGCGCTCGGCGTAGGCGCGCGCCTGTGCAGCGTCGGGCACGTCGAGGGCGGCGATCAGGCGCTCGCGACGGGGAATGTCGCTCATGCAGCGTCTCCCGGTTTCAGGGTCGGATTCCGGCCGGCGTGCCAGGCGGGCAGCGATGCGGTGAGCGTCGCGCCGAACAGCACCACCACCCAGGACACGTATAGCCACAACAGGAAAAGCGGGATGATGGCAAAGGCGCCGTAGATCAGCGTGTAGGTGGGGAGCTTGGCGACATACAGGCCGAAGCCGCGCTTGGCGAGCTCGAAGGCCACGCCGGCCACGAGGCCGCCCACCGCGGCATGGCGCAGCGCGACCTGCCGGTACGGCACCACCATGTACACCAGCGTGAGCGCCGCGCAAGTGAACAGGAACGCCAGCAGGCCGAGAACGTTCCTGCGGTACTCGTCCAGGTCGAAAAAGCCGAGCGAGTTGACGACCAGGAACGAGGTCACATACAGGCTCGCGCCGATCAGTGCCGGCCCGAGCGTGAGCACCGCCGCATACACGAGAAGGCGCCGCGCGAGATGCCGGTGCCGCTGCACGCGAAAGATCCGGTTCAGCGCTGCGTCGACCGTGAGCATCAGCATGAGGGCCGTGACCACCAGGAACGCGAGGCCCACCGAGGTGAGCGCACCCGCCCTTTCCGCGAACGCACCGATCTGCTGCGTGACCAGGGCGCTGCCCGCCGGCAGCAGCTGCGCCGACGCAAATCGCGCCAGCGCCTCTGCGGCACGCTCGTACTGGGGAAAGGACATGGCGAGCGCGAGCGCCACCGCGACCAGCGGCACCAGGGCGAGCAACGAGGTGAAGGTGAGCGATCCGGCCGTCTCGAAGCCGCGGTCTTCGCGCAAGCGCTGCGCCAGCGCGAGGAAGAACGCGAGCAGGCGGTGTCCGGTCCGGCGCATTCGGGCCGTATGATACAGGGCGATGGCCGAGATCCTGGTCCTGTACTACAGCGTCGGCGGCTCGGTGCGGCGCATGGCGGAGCTCGTCGCCGAGGGCGTGGAGCGCGTTCCCGGCGCGCAGGCAACGCTGCGCACCGTGCCGAAGGTGGCGCCCGTCACGCAAACCGCGGCGCCCGCGGTGCCGCCCGAGGGCGCACCCTACGCGGAGCTGAAGGACCTCGAGGCCTGCGCAGGCCTTGCGCTCGGAAGCCCGACGCGCTTCGGCAACATGGCGGCGCCGCTCAAGCATTTCCTGGACGGCACCTCGCCCTTCTGGCTCAAGGGCACGCTCGCGGGCAAGCCCGCGTGCGTATTCACCTCCACGGCCAGCATGCATGGCGGGCAGGAGACCACGCTCGTCTCCATGATGCTGCCGCTCCTGCACCACGGCATGTTGATCGTGGGTACGCCCTATACGCAGCCCGAGCTCAACGCCACGCGCACGGGCGGCACGCCCTACGGCCCAAGCCACTTCGCCGGCGTCGCCGACGACCAGCCGGTGAGCGAGCACGAGCGCGCCCTTTGCATTGCGCAGGGCAGGCGCCTTGCCGAAGTGGCGCTCAAGCTGCGGGGGTGATCGCATGCCGCGCGTCGTGTTCACTTCGAACCTGCAACGCCATGTGAACTGCCCCGAAATGCAGGTGGCGGCCGGTACGGTGGCGAGCGCGCTCGCGCAGGTGTTCGCCGCGCAGCCGCAGGCCCGCGGCTACGTGCTCGACGAGCAGGGCCAGCTGCGCAAGCACGTGGTGGTGTTCGTGGACGGGCAGCGCGTGCGCGATCGCGAGCGCCTCACCGACCCGGTCGGCGCGACGAGCGAGGTGTACGTGCTGCAAGCCCTCACCGGAGGCTGACATGAAGCTCTATGTGGGAACGAAGAAGGGGCTGTTCGTCGTGCAGGGCGGCCGGATCGGCGCGCCGCACTTTCTCGGCGACCCGGTGAGCATGGTGCTGCCCGACCGGGACGGCACGCTCTACGCGGCGCTCAACCTGGGCCACTTCGGCGTCAAGCTGCGCCGCTCCAGGAACGGCGGCCGGCGCTGGGAGGAAGTCGCGGCACCCGAGTATCCGCCGCAGCCGGAAGGCACGCAGGACAAGACGCCGTGGAAGCTGGTGCAGCTCTGGTCGCTCGAGTCCGACGGCAAGCGGCTGTGGGCGGGCACCATCCCGGGCGGACTTTTCACCTCGGCGGATCGCGGCAAGACCTGGACGCTCGTGCGCAGCCTTTGGGACCGGCCGGAACGCGCCGAATGGGGCGGCGGCGGCTACGACTACGCCGGCATCCACTCCATCGCCATCTCGCCGCGCGATCCGCAGCGCATCACGGTCGCGGTGTCCACCGGCGGCGCCTGGCAGACGCGCGACGGCGGCGCCACCTGGGCGATCTGCGCGCAGGGCATGTACGCGGAGTACATGCCGCCCGCGCAGAAGTTCGAGCAGAACGCGCAGGACGTACACCGGCTGGTGCTCTGCGCCGCGCATCCCGAGGTGATGTGGGCGCAGCACCACAACGGCGTGTTCCGTACGACGGATGATGCGGGCAGCTGGCAGGAGGTCACCGCCATCAAGCCGGCGAAGTTCGGATTCGCGGTCGCCGTGCATCCGAAAGATCCCGACGTCGCCTGGTTCGTGCCGGCGGTGAAGGACGAATGCCGCGTGCCGGTGGATGCGAAACTCGTCGTGGCGCGCACGCGCAACGGCGGCACGAGCTTCCAGGTCCTGCGCAAGGGTCTGCCGCAAAAGCATGCCTACGACCTCGTCTACCGCCACGGCCTCGATGTGGACGCCACCGGCAACGTGCTCGCCTTCGGCTCGACCACCGGCGGGCTGTGGCTGTCGGAAGACCAGGGCGATTCCTGGCGCTGCCTTTCGACGCAGCTGCCGCCGATCCATTGCGTGCGCTTCGGCTAGCCGCCTCGGGCAGCCTGCTCGGGCTGCTCGCGCTCTGCCTCGCCTGGGAACTGTGGCTCGCGCCTCTCAGGCCGGGCGGATCCCTGCTCGCCCTGAAAGCGGCGCCGCTGGCGCTGGCGATCCCCGGGATCCTCAATGGCCGGCGCTACACCTACCAGTGGTGCTCGATGCTGATCCTCGCCTACTTTGCCGAAGGGGTCATGCGTGCCTGGAGCGAGCGCGGCCTGTCGCAGGCGCTCGCCGGCGCGGAGATCGCGCTCAGCCTCGCGTTCTTCGCTTGCGCGGTGGCGTACGCTCGGCTGAGCCGAGCAGCCGCTTAGCCGCCGCGTAGATCGGCACTTCAATGAGCGCGCCGTCGAGGCGCGCGCGCTCCTTGCCCTGCGAGCGCGCGCGCTCGAAGGCAGTCACGATTCGCTCCGCGCGAGCGAGGTCGGGCGTGAACACCTTGTTGAGCGGCCTCGCGTGCGCAGGATCCACCAGGCTCTTCATCCGGTAGCCCATGCGCTGCGCCCAGCGCGCGTCCGCGCTGGCGCCCTTCACGTCGCTGAACGTGTACGGTGCGTCGATCGCCTCGACGCCGGCCGCGCGGCATTCGACGAGGAAGCGCTGGCGCACATAGGCGAGCTCTTCGCCGCCGCGGCTGCGGCTCGTGCCGAGGTCGGCAACCATGTCCTCGCTCGCCACCAGCAGCGCGACGACGCGCGGGCTCGCGCGCGCGATCTCCCGGATTTGCAGCAGGCCCTTGGCCGATTCGACGTTCGGCACGAGGTCGAAGCCGGGTGCGGCCTCGGCAAGCACGCGCACCTGCTCCGCGCTGTCCACCTTCGACATGAGGACGAAATCGGGTTTGCCTGCGAGGACCGCGGCGAGATCGTCGCGCCCGCAGGTTTCCAGCGGGTTGACGCGTACCGCGGCAAGGGCGCCTGCTGCGCGCCAACGGTCATAGAGGCCGGCCGCGAGCGCGCGCGCCCTTGGCCGCCGCGGCGGCGGCGTGAAGTCCTCGAGCTCCTGGATCAGCACGTCGGCGCCCGAGCGCGCCGCGGCCTCGTGCGCCGCTGCGTCGGCGCCGGGAACGAACAGCCACGTACGCCGAGGCATTGGCGCCTAGGGAAGCTCTGAACAAGCCGCGCGGTGGCGCGTTGCGGCCGGAACGCGGCGCCGGCTAGGCGCGCGGCCGCAGCGATATGTCGATATCGCAAGGCCGAGCAACAACGCCGGCGCCCGTGTCATCGCGCTATCGCAAGCCAACCGTCGAGGGCTTCCGGCCACAACCCGGAAGGCGGCGAGGCCTTTGCCTTGAACTCCCGCCTCGCTGCCTCGCCGCCTGGAGGGACGAGGGCGATTTTCGCGCATGGCATCGCCATCGGCCGCCTTGTGGGCGTCCAGCACACGGCGGCGCCCGCTGTCTCGCCCTGCACGAAAATCGCCACCGTCGCGCACGCGGGGCTTTCTCAGGGCTTCCCTAGGGCTCCCGCGCCACGAAGTTCGGCAGAGCCAGGCGCTTCGGGTCGGGTACGGCGCGCGCCGGCGCGGCGGCCCCGACCGGCCGCCCGGCGCTTCGCGCCGCCGCGAGGTCGCGGTCCAGGCGATCGGCGACGACGAACTTCGCCTCGGCGACCAGCCGGCCCGTGGAGCGCATCTGCGGGCGCGATTCGACGATGTACTCGCCGACGTAGGTCGTGCGGGCGGCGGCGATCGTGAACGGAATGCTGAAATCCACCCGCGGGCGTGCGTAGTTCGTATCGCCGCTGCCGGGTGCAAAACCCAGGTAGGTGAAGAACTCGTATTCGCCCGGCGGCAACGGAACGGCGAACACCGTGACGCGCCGGCCGCCCTCGCCTTGCGTCTCGATCTCTCCCGGTCGCGCGGCACCCTGGCTGACGCGGATTGACCCGGGCTCGCGGTCGCCCCTGCGCCGGAAGTGGAACTCCAGGTCGAGGTAGGCATTCGGCGCGCCAAAGCCGAGTGAGCCTAGCAGCAGGCCGGCAGATGCGCCGGTCTCCGCCGACAGATCCTTCGACACCTTGGCGCCGAAATGCTCCGTCCCGGCGCACCCGGCAAGCGTCAGGCAGCCTGCTGCCAGCAGCGCGCGCCCGATCACAGCTGGTGCTGCGGGTTGACCCGCTCCATCTTGCTCGCGAGCTTGTTGAGCGCGCTGATGTAGGCCTTGGCCGAGGCGACGATGATGTCGGTATCCGCGCCGACGCCATTCACGATGCGCCCGCCCTTGGAAAGCCGCACCGTGACCTCGCCCTGCGACTCGGTACCCTGGGTGACGGCATTGACCGAGTACAGCAGCAGCTCCGCCCCGCTCCTGGCCAGCGACTCGATCGCCTTGAAGGTGGCATCCACCGGCCCGTCGCCCTGCGCATCGGCCTTGCGTTCCTTGCCGGACTCGGCCACCACGATGGAGGCGTGCGGCTTCTCGCCCATGCCGCTGCCCTGGTTCATGGTCACCAGGCGCCAGTGCTCGTCGGTGGCGGCGCCCGCCTCCTGCGTCACCAGCGCCTGCAGGTCCTCGTCGAAGATCTCCGCCTTCTTGTCGGCGAGGTCCTTGAAGCGCTGGAAGGCCTTGTTGTAGGCGTCCTCGCTCTCCAGCTCGATGCCGATTTCCTTGAGCCGCTGCTTGAACGCGGTGCGCCCGGAGAGCTTGCCGAGCACGATCTTGTTGGTGGTCCAGCCGACGTCCTCGGCGGTCATGATCTCGTAGGTCTCGCGCGCCTTGAGCACGCCGTCCTGGTGGATGCCGGAGGCGTGCGCAAAGGCGTTCGCGCCCACCACCGCCTTGTTCGGCTGCACCACGAAGCCCGTGATCTGCGACACCAGGCGCGACGTCGGCACGATCTGCGTGGCGTCGATGCGCGTCTCCAGGCCGAAGAAGTCCTTGCGCGTGCGCACCGCCATCACCACTTCCTCGAGCGAGGTGTTGCCCGCGCGCTCGCCCAGGCCGTTGATGGTGCACTCGATCTGCCGCGCGCCGCCGATCCTCACCGCGGCCAGCGAGTTGGCGACCGCCATGCCCAGATCGTTGTGGCAATGCACGCTCCACACCGCCTTGTCGGAGTTGGGCACGCGCTCGCGCAAGCGGCGGATCATCTCGCCGAACTGCTCGGGCACCGCGTAGCCCACGGTGTCGGGGATGTTGATGGTGGTGGCACCCTCCTTGATCACGGCCTCGAGCACGCGGCAGAGGAAATCCGGGTCCGAGCGGCTGCCGTCCTCCGGCGAGAACTCGACGTCGGGGCAGGCGTTCTTGGCGTAGCGCACCGAGAGCCTGGCCTGCTCGAGCACCTGCTCGGGGCTCATGCGCAGCTTCTTCTCCATGTGCAGCGCGCTCGTCGCGATGAAGGTGTGCACGCGCCAGCTCTTGGCGCCCTTGAGCGCGTCGATGCCGCGCTGGATGTCGCGGTCGTTGGCGCGGCAAAGGCCTGCCACGGTGGAGTCCTTGACCACGTTGGCAATGGCGCGCACCGCCTCGAAATCGCCGTTGGAGGAGGCGGGAAAGCCGGCCTCGATCACGTCCACGCGCATGCGCTCCAGCGCGCGCGCGATGCGCAGCTTCTCGTCCTTGGTCATGGACGCGCCCGGGCTCTGCTCGCCGTCGCGCATGGTGGTGTCGAAAATGATCAATTTGCCGTTGCTCATGGTC